>NZ_JBFODM010000021.1:0-43773 GCF_040908325.1 Aeromonas sp. R4-1 | reverse complement strand
GGTGGAGCACCCATTTCGCATCATCAAGCGACAGTTCGGCTTCGTGAAAGCCAGATACAAGGGGTTGCTGAAAAACGATAACCAACTGGCGATGTCATTCACGCTGGCCAACCTGTTTCGGGCGGACCAAATGATACGTCAGTGGGAGAGATCTCACTAAAAACTGGGAATAACGCCTTAAATGGCGAAGAAACGGTCTAAATAGGCTGATTCAAGGCATTTACGGGAGAAAAAATCGGCTCAAACATGAAGAAATGAAATGACTGCGTCAGCCGAGAAGAATTTCCCCGCTTATTCGCACCTTCCCTAAATAAAAAACGCCCCCCATCTTGCGATGGAGGGCGTTTTATTTTCCGGCTATTGGGCCAGAGTGGCCCAATAGTCAGCTATTACAGGGACTCTGCGGTCGCAACCACGTTTTCCACGGTAAAGCCGAATTCCTTGAACAGCAGTTCGGCCGGGGCGGACTCACCGAAGGTGGTCATACCGATGATCTTGCCGCCGAAACCGACGTACTTGTACCAGTAGTCAGCGATGCCGGCTTCGATGGCCACACGCTTGGTGACGGAGGACGGCAGGACGGACTCTTTGTACTCGGCAGACTGGGCGTCGAACACGTCGGTAGACGGCAGAGAGACCACGCGCACGGCACGGCCCTTGGCAGTCAGCTGCTCATAGGCGGCAACGGCCAGTTCCACTTCGGAACCGGTGGCGATCAGGATCAGCTCCGGAGTACCGGCGCAATCCTTCAGCACGTAACCACCCTTGGCGGTGTCGGCCAGCTGCTGGGCAGTACGGTCCATCTGGGCCAGGTTCTGACGAGAGAAGATCAGAGAGGTCGGGCCGTCGGTACGCTCGATGGCGTGTTTCCAGGCGATGGCAGATTCAACCTGGTCACACGGACGCCAGGTGCTCATGTTCGGAGTCAGACGCAGGGAGGCGATCTGCTCAACCGGCTGGTGGGTCGGGCCATCTTCACCCAGACCGATAGAGTCGTGGGTGTAAACGAAGATGGCACGCTGCTTCATCAGGGCGGCCATGCGCAGGGCGTTGCGAGCGTACTCCATGAACATCAGGAAGGTAGCGCCGTAGGGGATGAAACCACCGTGCAGGGCAATACCGTTCATGATGGCGGACATGCCGAACTCGCGTACACCGTAGTGGATGTAGTTGCCGGAGGCATCGTCGTTGGTCAGGGACTTGGAACCGGACCACATGGTCAGGTTGGACGGCGCCAGGTCGGCAGAGCCGCCCATGAACTCCGGCAGCAGCTTGCCGAACGCTTCCAGAGAGTTCTGGGACGCTTTACGGGTTGCGATCTTGGCCGGGTTGGCTTGCAGGGTTTCGATGATCTTGGCGGATTCGGCAGCCCAGTTGGCCGGCAGTTCGCCAGCGGTACGGCGCTTGAATTCGGCAGCCAGAGTCGGGTGAGCGGCTTCATAGGCAGCGAACTTGGCAGCCCAGTCGGCTTCCAGTTTGGCGCCCTTCTCCTGAGCGTTCCACTCGGCAGCAATGTCGGCCGGGATAACGAACGGCGCGTGGTCCCACTTCAGGAAGGCGCGAGCAGCGGCGATCTCGTCGTTGCCGAGCGGTGAGCCGTGGCAGTCGTGAGAACCGGATTTGTTCGGGGAGCCGTAACCGATGATGGTGCGGCAGCAGATCAGAGTCGGCTTGCCGGTCTCGGCCTTGGCGGCTTCGATGGCGGCATTGATGGCTTCCGGGCTGTGACCGTCAACAGCCGGGATTACGTGCCAGCCGTAGGCTTCGAAACGCTTGACGGTGTCGTCGGTGAACCAGCCTTCTACGTGACCGTCGATGGAGATACCGTTGTCATCCCAGAACGCGATCAGTTTGCCCAGTTGCAGGGTACCTGCCAGGGAGCACGCTTCGTGGGAGATACCTTCCATCAGGCAGCCGTCGCCCATAAAGGCGTAGGTGTAGTGGTCAACGATGTCGTGGCCCGGCTGGTTGAACTGCTCAGCCATGGCTTTTTCGGCGATCGCCATACCAACGGCGTTGGTGATGCCCTGACCCAGCGGGCCAGTGGTGGTTTCAACGCCCGGTGCATAGCCGTACTCCGGGTGACCCGGGGTGCGAGAGTGCAGTTGGCGGAAGTTTTTCAGATCGTCGATGGAGAGGTCATAACCGGAGAGGTGCAGCAGGGAGTACAGCAGCATGGAGCCGTGGCCGTTGGAGAGAATGAAACGGTCGCGGTCGGCCCACTTGGGGTTGTTCGGGTTATGTCTGAGGTGGCTACGCCACAGCACTTCGGCGATATCCGCCATTCCCATGGGGGCGCCCGGGTGACCGGAGTTGGCTTTTTGAACGGCATCCATACTCAATGCACGAATGGCATTGGCAAGCTCTTTACGAGAAGGCATCTGAATCTCCTGCGATTGCTTCATTTGATGGCCAAGATTAAGGCGCGTTATTGTCCCAGCAGGGCGCGCGGCGTGCAAATATTATCTGGATGAATAAAGTGGCTTTGGGAGGACAATCGCTTTTCTTGCCCTCTATTGACCAAAGCAACCAGAGAAAAACGTTTGATTTCCATCCCTTTCGGGATAGGAGAGCACCGCTTGTGACCCATTGGACACTGCGCGACAAAATAGTGCTGGCAATCACGGGGGGCGCTAATTAAAATAGACGTCCAGATGTAGATACCTCTACACCATCCTATTCATCCGGTTATTGCTGTGGCGATAACCCAGACAAGCTGAGACTCTTATCATGGCAAAGCTGTTTACTTCCGAGTCGGTCTCCGAAGGCCATCCCGACAAGATTGCGGACCAGATCTCCGATGCGGTACTGGACGCCATCCTCAAGCAAGATACCAAGGCCCGTGTCGCCTGCGAGACCCTGGTCAAGACCGGTATGGTCATGGTGGCCGGCGAAGTAACCACCTCTGCCTGGGTTGATATCGAAGAGATCGTGCGTGATACCGTACGTGAAATCGGCTACACCCACTCCGACATGGGCTTCGATGCCGACTCCTGCGCCGTGCTGAACGCCATCGGCAAGCAGTCCCCGGACATCAACCAGGGTGTTGACCGCAGCGATCCGCTGGAGCAGGGCGCTGGCGACCAGGGCCTGATGTTCGGCTACGCCACCAACGAAACCGACGTGCTGATGCCGGCCCCCATCACCTACTCTCACCTGCTGGTGAAGCGTCAGGCTGAAGTGCGCAAGAACGGCACCCTGCCGTGGCTGCGTCCGGATGCCAAGAGCCAGCTGACCTTCGCCTACGACGACGCAGGCAAGATCATCGGTGTGGATGCCGTTGTGCTGTCTACCCAGCACGCCGAATCCATCAGCCACAAAGATCTGGTTGAAGCGGTACGCGAAGAGATCATCAAGCCGGTACTGCCGGCCGAGTGGGTCAACAAGGACACCAAATACTTCATCAACCCGACCGGCCGTTTCGTTATCGGCGGCCCGATGGGTGACTGCGGTCTGACCGGTCGCAAGATCATCGTCGACACCTACGGCGGCATGGCCCGTCACGGTGGTGGCGCCTTCTCCGGCAAGGATCCGTCCAAGGTTGACCGTTCCGCTGCCTACGCCGCACGTTACGTTGCAAAAAACATCGTTGCCGCCGGTCTGGCCGATCGCTGTGAAATCCAGATCTCCTACGCCATCGGCGTGGCCGAGCCGACCTCCATCAGCGTCGAAACCTTCGGTACTGCCAAGGTCGCCGAAGAGCTGCTGGTCAAACTGGTGCGCGAGCACTTCGAACTGCGCCCGTATGGCCTGATCGAAATGCTGGATCTGAAGCGCCCGATCTACCAGGCTACCGCTGCCTACGGTCACTTCGGTCGTGACGAGTTCCCGTGGGAGCAGACCGACAAGGCCGAACTGCTGCGTTCCGCCGCTGGCCTGTAAGGCTCGCTGTTGTGATAAAAGGGGAGCCTGGCTCCCCTTTTGCTTATCCGCTATCTGACGAGATGTTGATGTCTGCCACTCCTGCCCAGCTTGTCGCCCTGCTGCAACAACGCGTAGAAGCCTGCTTTGTGCAGGCCGAGGCGCGCCTTGGCCGCACCTTCCCCCGCCCGCGGATCTACTGCAATATGCGGGGCCGGGCGGCAGGATCGGCGCGGCTGCAAACCTGGGAGTTGCGCTTCAACCCTGCCCTCTATCAGGCCAACCAGCAGGCGTTTCTGGATGAGGTGGTGCCCCACGAGGTGGCCCATCTGCTGGTCTATGCCCTGTGGGGTGACGGGCGCGGCAAAAACCGGGTGCTACCCCACGGCCGCCAGTGGCAATCGGTAATGCGGGAGGTGTTCGGCCTTGAGCCCAGAACCACCCACAGCTTCGATCTGGCGGTACTGGCCCAGCGCACCGTGCCCTATCGCTGTCACTGCCAGCAGCATCAACTGTCGATACGCCGCCACAACAAGGTGGTGCGTGGCGAAGCCCGCTATCACTGTCGTCGCTGCAAGCAGCCGCTGGAGCGGGAACGGCCGGAGCCAGAGCAGTAAGCCAGCTTGTGTCGCGCCCCTGTGGTAGGGTGCCCGCCATCGTTCGTCAATCACCCCGTTTGCAAGGAATCCCATGCGTTTCATCTCCTCCCTCGCCCTGACCCTGCTGGCCGGTTTACCGCTGCTCAGCGCCCCCCTGCACGCCCAGACCTTTCGCGAAGCCAAGCAGGATCTGGTGAAGATCTATCGCAGCCAGCCTGCGGTCACCACCTTCTACTGCGGCTGCGACATCGACTATCAGGGCAAGAAAATGAGCCCGGATCTCGCCAGCTGCGGTTACGAGCCGCGCAAGCAGGCCAAACGCGCCGCCCGCATCGAGTGGGAACACGTGGTCCCCGCCTGGGAGTTCGGCCACCAGCTGCAGTGCTGGCAGGATGGCGGTCGCAAGAACTGCGAAAAAGCGAGTCCCGAGTTCAACAAGATGGAGGGGGACATGCACAACCTCTTCCCCGCCATTGGCGAAGTGAACGGCGATCGGGCCAACTACCGCTTCTCCGACTGGAACGGCAAGCCGGATCAGTACGGCCAGTGCCAGATGCTGGTGGATTTCAAGGATCGTCGGGTGCAGCCGCCCAAGGGGCCGGTACGGGGCCAGATTGCCCGCGCCTACCTCTACATGAGCCAGCAGTATGGGCTGCGTCTGGCAGCGCAACAGCGTAAACTGTTTGAAGCCTGGGATCGCCAGTACCCGGCAGAGGGCTGGGAGTGCGAGCGCAACCGCCACATCGGCAAGCTGCAGGGCAATACCAATCCCTTTATTGAAAAGCAGTGCCAATAACCCCATTTGACCTGGGAGGGGATAGCCCCTCCTATCATGAAGCCCTTCCCCACTGCCGTGTGAGCCTTGCTCGCCGCAGGATATGAAGGGTTTCCAAGCAAGAGACTGACAAGCAGCCATGCGCATTCCACGTATCTATGAACCGGCCACCCTGCAAGTTGGCCAGACCATCGCCCTGTCGGAAGACGGCGCCAACCATATCGGCCGGGTACTGCGCATGCAGCCGGGCCAGCAGCTCGAGCTGTTCAACGGCGATGGCACTCAATATCCCGCCACCATCGCCAGCGTCGGCAAAAAGTCGGTGGAAGTGACCATCGACAGCTGCGACGTCCAATCGGTGGAGTCACCGTTGGCCATCCACCTAGGTCAGGTGATCAGCCGTGGCGACAAGATGGACTTCACCATCCAGAAATCGGTGGAGCTGGGCGTCACCTGCATCACCCCGCTCTTCTCGGAGCGCTGTGGCGTCAAGCTGCCGGCCGATCGACTGGAGAAGAAGCGCGAGCAGTGGCAGAAGGTGGTGATCAGCGCCTGCGAACAGTGCGGCCGCAACGTGGTGCCCGAAGTGCGTATGCCGATGGAGCTGGATGCCTGGCTGGCGGAAGAGACCAAAGAGCTCAAGCTCAACCTGCACCCGCGCGCCGAGTACAGCATCAACACCCTGCCCGTTCCCGAGCACGGCGTGCGCCTGCTGATTGGCCCGGAAGGGGGATTGTCGAGCGACGAGATCGCCCGTACCGTGCAGGAAGATTTCAAAGAGATGCTGCTGGGGCCGCGGGTGCTGCGCACCGAAACCGCCGCCCTGACTGCGATTACTGCGCTGCAGTGCCGCTTTGGCGATCTCGCTTGATACTATCGGCCGCATCAATCAGCCCCATGGCTGCATCGACTCAGCCTCAAGCGGACGATTACGCTGCGCTAATCGACCCTACAATCCTATCGAGCCATTAAAAAGGAACAGCGGATGACCATTAAACTCGGCATCGTGATGGACCCCATCTCGGCCATCAACATCAAGAAAGATTCCAGCTTTGCCATGCTCGAAGAGGCGCAAAAGCGCGGCTATGAGCTCTTCTATCTGGAGATGAAGGATCTCTACATGGAAGCTGGTCGCGCCTTTGGCACCATGCGCCCGCTCACCGTCAAATATGACTATGCCGACTGGTACACCCTGGGCGAGGTGGTGGATCAGCCCCTCTCCAACCTAGATGTGATCCTGATGCGCAAGGATCCGCCGTTCGACACCGAATTTATCTACGCCACCTACATGCTGGAGCGGGCCGAGGATGAGGGTTGCCTTATCGTCAACAAGCCGCAGAGCCTGCGCGACGCCAACGAGAAGCTCTATACTGCCTGGTTTGCCGAGCACACCCCGACCACGCTGGTAACCCGCCGCGCCGACAAGCTGCGCGCCTTTCACGCGAAGCACAAAGACGTCATCCTCAAGCCGCTGGACGGCATGGGCGGCGCCTCCATCTTCCGCATGAAGGAAGATGACGCCAACGTCGGTGTCATCATCGAGACCCTGACCGCCCACGGCAGCCAGTACTGCATGGCGCAGACCTATCTGCCCGCTATCAAGGATGGCGACAAGCGGGTACTGGTGGTGGATGGCGAACCGGTTCCCTACTGTCTGGCCCGTATTCCGGCGCAAGGTGAGACCCGTGGCAATCTGGCTGCCGGCGGCCGTGGTGAAGCGCGTCCCCTGAGCGAAGCCGACTGGGCCATCGCCCGCGCGGTGGGCCCAACGTTGAAAGAGAAAGGCCTTATCTTCGTCGGCCTCGACATCATCGGCGATCGGCTGACCGAGATTAACGTCACCAGCCCGACCTGCATTCGCGAGATTGAAGCAGCCTTCGATGTACACATCACCGGCATGCTGATGGATGCCATCGAGCGTCGGCTGGGCAAATAATCGCCTGGCAAGCTAACCGGCCTGTTCAGGGGTAACCGCCCCCGACAAGCCCTGAAAAAGAGAGGGTGGCCCGGCGCCACCCTCTCTGTTTCAAGGCAATCCGGAAAGGGGCGGGATCTCGCCCAGCCCAAAAAGCGGTTTTTCCCATGGGGATCAACTGCCATAATTGACCTCAAATACCTTTGCACTATTTGGCCTCTATGCAAACACTGCAAAATCACTTCCTGCTTGCCATGCCAAGCCTGACGGATCCCTACTTCGAACGCTCGCTGGTCTATCTGTGCGAGCACAACGAAGAGGGCGCCATGGGACTGGTCGTCAACATTCCGGTCGAGATGTCGCTGGAAACCATGCTGACCCAGCTCCAGCTCAATCCGCCCAACAACCCGGAACTCAAGCAGCCGGTGCTGCAAGGGGGGCCGGTTCACGCCGATCGCGGCTTCGTGCTGCACAGCTTCCGCCCCGGTTTCAACTCCACCCTGCAGGTGGGGGATGAGATGATGGTGACCACCTCCAAGGATATTCTGGAAACCCTGGGTACGAGCGAGGCTCCTGCCCATTGGCTGGTGGCCCTTGGTTATGCAGGCTGGAGCGCCGGGCAGCTGGAGCAGGAGCTGGTGGATGGCGCCTGGCTGGTGATCCCCCCCAATCCGGCTCTGGTGTTCAAGACCCCCATTCACAAACGTTGGCAGCAAGCTGCCGCCAGCATAGGGGTGAACCCGGTTCACCTCTCCAGCGATATCGGCCACAGCTGATCGGCTGGCCCGCTCCGCTCTATATTTCGAGGATTTATCAGTTATGTCATCACGCAGCATCATGGGCTTTGACTATGGCACCAAGAGCATTGGCGTCGCCATCGGTCAGGAGCTGACTGGCACAGCCCAGCCTCTGCGCGCCCTCAAGGCCAACGACGGCATCCCCAACTGGGACGAGATTGAGAAGCTGCTCAAAGAGTGGCAACCGGACCTTCTGGTGGTCGGCCTGCCGCTGAACATGGATGGTACCGATCAGGAGATCACGGTACGGGCCCGCAAATTCGGCAACCGGCTGCATGGCCGCTTCGGCAAACCGGTGGAGTTCAAAGATGAGCGACTCACCACCACAGATGCCCGCGCCCGGCTGTTTGAGCGAGGCGGCTATCGCGCGCTGGAGAAAGGCAGTGTGGACGGGGTATCGGCGCAGCTGATCGTCGAAGCCTGGATGGAAGAGCAGTACAACTAAGCCATCAACAGCAAGGCAAGGGTCGCCGCCCTTGCCTTGTCTCGCACTATCCTCCCCTCATTACGCCTGTGATTGACCCGCGACCAGCCCTTCGGCCTCTGTCGGCGTCGCATTCATCATCCGGTTGAGCCAGGGAAGGTGCGAATAAGTCACCAAACATAAAAATGCGCCCTTGTAAGCATTTGAATTTAATAAACTAAATTTTTCAGTTTCGTTGTGGAGGGTGCTTATTCGCACCCTCCCTAGTGAAGAGATGGCGATCGGTACATTCCAATCAGGAAATATCATATTAAGTTGCGTGCCTGAGCGGCCATATTTAATCGACCAGACACCGCAATAAACCGGGTCACCTCCCGCTCATTGCCATCTCATCGCCTCACTTTTACCGCCCACCAGTTATCCGCCTTCGGCTTTGCGGGCGTATAAGCTGTAGGGGCAACGCAATACAGGGAATGTGTATGACGGGTATGAAAAAAGAAGAACAGATTGCCGGGCTGCTGGCGGCACTGGAGCAAGTCATTCTGGGCAAGCCGCTGCAACTGAAAATCGCGCTGGTAACCCTGCTGGCGCGCGGTCATCTGCTGATCGAGGATCTGCCCGGCATGGGCAAGACCACCCTGGCCCACGCGCTGGCGCAGGTGCTGGGGCTGGCATGCAGGCGGTTGCAGTTCACCGCCGATCTGCTCCCCGCCGACCTGCTGGGGTTGCAGATCTTTGACCCCCAGCAGCAAACATTTCGCTTTCACCCCGGCCCCATCTTCACCCAGGTACTGCTGGCGGACGAGATCAACCGTGCCAGCCCCAAGGTGCAGAGCGCCCTGCTGGAGGCGATGGCCGAGGGCAAGGTGAGCATCGAGGGCCACACGCACCCACTCCCCGATCCATTTTTCGTCATCGCCACCCAGAATCCGGCGGATCAGGCGGGCACCTATCCGCTGCCGGAGTCCCAGCTCGACCGCTTCGCCGTGCGACTCTCGCTGGGTTTTCCGCCGCGAGAAGCGGAGCGCCAGTTGCTACGCGGCCACCAACCGACTGGCCCATTGCCCGCCATGCTGGATGCTGCCGGACTCGCCACCTTGCAAAGCGAAGGGGATGCCATCCATGTTTCGGATGCCACCCTCGACTACCTGCTGGCACTGGTGCACCAGAGCCGCTTTGACGGGGAGCTGCCACAGCCCCTCTCCCCCCGGGCAGCCCAGACCTTGCTGGCGGTGAGCCGGGCTTGGGCGCTGGTGGCGGGGCGGCGCTTTGTCACGGTGGAGGATGTGCAGGCAGTCTTCCCCTATGTGGCCGAGCATCGGCTGCGGGGCAGCTTTGGCGTGCAACACGGCGAAGCCTGTCCCCTTAGCCAGCGATTGCTGGCCCGGGTCGATCCGGACAATCCCTGATGAGCAAATTGCTAAACCGTTGGCAGCAGTGGCGAGCCCGCTGGCAGCGACGCTGGCTCGACCGCCGCATTCCCCCGGCCCGCCAGATAACGCTGGGACCGAGAACCCTCTTTATCCTCCCCACCCGCATGGGGCTGCTCTATCTGCTGGTGCTGCTCGCCATCTATCTGCTCGGCACCAACTATCAGAACAATCTGGTGCTGCTGGTGGCCTACTGCCTCGGCAGCCTGTTTATGGCCGCCATGTGGCTCACCCACCGCAACCTGCTGGGGTTGGAGCTGCTGGGTGGCCCACTGGTGCTGGGGGAAGCGGCTAGCCAGCTGCCTATCCGTATCTTGGTGCAGAGTCCGCGCCCGGTGCTGGCACTCCATTTTAGCCTCAACGAAGGATCCCTCTGGCTGGCACAGGCCGACGCTGTGCCCAGCTCAGTTATCTTGCCAGTATCAGGCTCTCACCGCGGGCCACTGCCCCTTGGTCGATTGCGGGTCGAGAGCCGCTACCCCCTCGGCCTGTTTCGCTGCTGGTCCCTGCTGGACTTGCAGTTGGAGGGCTGGCTTTCCCCCAAACCGGCATTCGGGGCGCTAAGAGGGGAACATGCGACCCAAAGCGAGGGGCATCAGGGCCAACCCGCTCCAGCGAATCTCGGTGACTTTGATACCCTACGGACACATCAGGCCGGTGAACCACTGAGCCGGGTCGCCTGGAAGCAACTTGCCCAGGGGCGCGGCCTGCTGACCAAACAGTTCAATGAACCTCAGCAGGATGACTCTCACCTCACCTTGCAGCGGGTCGCGGGTGGGGATCTGGAGCAGCGGCTGGCGGTGCTGGCCTGGTGGTGCGCCGATTACGGCAAGCGGGGTATCCCCTTCACCCTGACGCTGGCAAACCAGACGCTGGGGCCCGATAGTGGCGCCACCTTTGTGCAGCGCTGCCTGCTGGCACTAGCCCAGTTCGATGCCACACCACCGAAGAGCACGCCCGATGCTGCTCGATAACCGCCGCCTGCTGCCACTCATCGCCCTGCAACAGCTGCTGCTGGACGCGGCGCTCTGGCCCCAGTTGCAACTCTGGGTAGTGACAGTGGGCGCCATCACCCTCGGCGTCCGGGCCATGATGCTGTGGCGCGGCTGGCCGCCCCTGCCTGCCCGCGGGTTGGCGCTGCTGGCCATCACCACTGTGGTGTTGCTGGGACTACAGTGGCGTGGCTTGGGCACCCTGCCCGCCCTGATCAATCTGCTCTGGCTCGGCTATAGCCTCAAGATGATCGAGGTACGGCGCGAGCGGGATATCGAGCTGGTGCTGCTGCTCGCCTTCTTCCTCATCGCGCTGGCGCTGGTGCAGCGACAGAGCATCGGCTGGACGGTCGGAATGACAGTGGCGCTCTGGCTGACAGTAACCACGCTGGTGGCCGCCATCGCCCCCGAACAGAAACGGCCTTGGCGCAGTGCGGGTGGTACCCTGCTGCTGGCGCTTCCCCTGCTTATCACCCTGTTTATACTGCTTCCAAGACTCCACCCCCTCTGGCAGATGCCCACCACCAGCCGCGCCCTGTCGGGCCTCTCGGAAGAGCTGGCCCCCGGCGATATCAGCGAACTGGTCAACTCCTCGGAACTGGCGTTTCGGGTCACTTTTGCCGATGGCCCGCCCCCGGCCCGCGAGCGCTACTTTCCGGTGATGCGCCAAGAAGTTTTCGATGGCCAACGCTGGCTGCTGAGCCCCGAGGTCAAAGCATGGCAGCAGACAGTGCCGGTGCAGACCGGGCTGACCCTTCTGGCATCCTCTTCACAAGCCAGTACTCAACTGGCAGATAACCTGTTGCCAGCCGGGAGCTACGAGGTGATCGCCGAGCCCCAGCGCCACCGCTGGGCCTTTGCCCTGAGTGAACCGCGCCTGCTGGCGGGCCCTGTGCTGCTTACCCCTCTCGACACCCTCTATCGGCAGGGGAGCGGCGAGGTGGCGATCCGCTATCGCATTGGCCGCGGCGAAGCACAGATCGAGGATGATAGCCAAGCCGCCCAGCGCAACCAGCAACTGCCAGCCGGAGGCAACCCGAGAGCGCGCGCCCATGGCCAAGGGCTGGCCACACGCCATCCGGATCGCGCAGAGCTGGTCGCCGCCCTGCTCGCGCAGTTTCGCAGCCAATCCTATTACTACACCCTGACCCCGCCACGGCTTGGCAGTGACGGGGTGGATGAGTTCCTGTTCGATACCAGGCAGGGCTTTTGCGGCCACTACGCCATGGCGACCGCTTTCGTACTGCGCGCTGCCGGTATTCCGGCACGGCTGGTCACCGGTTATCTCGGCGGCGAGTGGAATCCCACGGGCAACTATCTGGCGGTACACCAGTTCGATGCTCACGCCTGGGTGGAGTATCTCGATGAAGGAGGAACATGGCGGCGAATCGACCCCACGGCGGCAGTGGCACCGGAGCGCATTGAAGGCGGCGTGAGGGAGGCGCTAAGCGACGAGTTTACCGCCGCCGACCCCCTTGCTTTGCAGCGTTATCGCAACTGGGCCCTGCTCAATCAACTGCGCTGGTGGGGCAACAATATCGACTACCAGTGGAGTCGCTGGGTGATTGGTTACGATGCGGGTCAGCTCTGGCAACAAATCGGCCTGCGCTGGCCCGCACTGGCGGGACACACTCCCTGGTTAATCCTCGCCAGCCTGATGCTGGTCGCCCTGCTGGTGAGCCTGCCCCTGCTGTTGCCCGCCCGCCTGCCGCCAGAGCGGCGCATCTGGCAACCCCTGCTCAAACGGGGCAAACGCAGTGGCTACCCACCCCAGCCCGCCGAGAGCATGGGGACATGGTGCGAGCGGCTGGCACGGCTGCGTCCCGACCTTGCCCACGCCCTGCTAAAGAGTGCGTGGCTCTATCGCCGCTGGCGTTATGCCCCCCTCAGCGAACGGCAACAAGGGCGCTGCTGGCGCCAGTTGCGACAGCGTATCAGGCAACTCGTTCGGCGCTGGGATCAACAGCCAACGAGTGCGCCATAAAAGAAGGGGGAGCCACTGGCTCCCCCTTCAGGTTTTAATCAAGAGGTCTGACTCACCGCTTGTTACTTTTTGGTCGGATTGTCCCAGATCCCCTCTTCCAGCTGGGAACGGATCTCGGGGTATTTGTTGGCATCGAAGGTGGGCACCTTGCCCAGCCGGAGCTGGTCGTTGTAATCCTTGGCCAGCTTGATGGCGACGCTGGAGAGTAGCAGGATCGCCACCAGGTTGACGATGGCCATCAGTCCCATGGAGACATCCGCCATCGCCCACACGATCGGCAACTCACCCACGGCACCGAACATCACCATCCCCAGCACGAACACCCGGAACAGCATCAGGCCGCCCTTGTGGTTGTGCTCGAGGAACACCAGATTGGTCTCGGCATAGGAGTAGTTCGCCACGATAGAGGTGAAGGCGAAGAAGAAGATGGCCGCCGCAATGAAGATGTTGCCACCGCTGCCAATCTGGGAGGAGAGCGCCCGCTGGGTCAGCTCGACACCGGTCACGCCGGATCCCGGCTCAAACTGACCGGACATCAGGATGATGGCGGCGGTACAGCTGCAGATGACGATAGTGTCCATAAAGACCCCCAGCATCTGCACATAACCCTGGGAGGCCGGGTGCGGCGGATAGGGAGTGGCAGTCGCCGCAGCGTTGGGCGCAGAGCCCATCCCCGCCTCGTTGGAGAAGAGACCGCGCTTGATACCGTTGATCATCGCCTGGGAGATGGCATAACCGAGCGCACCCGAGCCTGCCTGCTCAATCCCGAAGGCGGACTTGATGATCAGCATGAAGACATGGGGCAACTCGGTGATGTTCATCGCCACGATCACCAGCGCCAGCAGGATGTAGGCCAGTGCCATAAAGGGCACTACCAGCTCGGCAAAACGGGCGATGCCACGAATGCCGCCGAAGATAATCAGGCCGGAGAGCGCCACCAGCGCCAGACCGCTGACCCAGTCAGGAATGCCAAACGCCACCTTCATCGCCAGACTGATGGAGTTGGCCTGCACCGCGTTGAACACCAGACCAAATGCCAGGATCAGGCAGAGCGAGAAGACCACCCCCATCCAGCGCATGCCAAGGCCTTTCTCCATGTAGTAGGCCGGGCCACCACGGTAGTTGCCATCCTCATCCTTGACCTTGTAGAGCTGGGCAAGGGTGCTTTCGACGAATGCGGTCGCCATGCCGATAAAGGCAATCAGCCACATCCAGAAGATGGCGCCGGGGCCACCCAGATAGATGGCGACAGCCACACCGGCTAGGTTGCCGGTGCCGACACGGGCGGCAAGGCTGGTACAGAGGGCCTGGAAGGAGGAGATGCCTGCGTTGTCCGATTTACGGCTGTTTTTCAGCACGGAAAACATGTGGCCAAAGTGACGGATCTGGATAAAACCCAGGCGGAAGGTGAAAAAGATACCGACCCCGATGAGCAGGTAGATGAGCACGGCTCCCCACATCAGGTCGTTTAGCATCGCAATCAAGGTGTCCATAATTCTCTCGTTGTTATTCACATCCATGGTCAGTCTGCGCTGACCGTTTTCTGTCTGTCGTTTAATTAGCGTTTCGCTAAAGGGGCGGAATCTAGCACAGCGGGAGAGCCCGGAATAGTGATCCCGGTCACGCGAGACACAAAAAACGAACGGTAAAAGCCCATAAAGCTCCATTTAAATCGCAAACTTTCAACAAACTCAATAATTCAATCAGACATGCCACCATTAAGCCCCATAAGAGAACCATTTTGATATATCCCTGATGAGCTATCCGAAAACGCAAACGCTTGCATGAAATGGCTTTCAAACAGCGATATTTCGCCAAACGTTTTCTCTGTAATTAAATTTCAAGTACGTAGCGAGATAATTTATGTGATCGACGACACAAATATGGATATTGGCTAAAAAAGTTCAGCTGAAAGCAAACCGGAGCGAGGTCGAAGGGAAATGTAAAAAACCTTACTAATCATATAGTTTCACGCCATAAAACGGGATAACTCAACAGCCTGAATGTTTAACAACCAAGCGCCCCTATTGCAGGATGCAGCACATCAGTATTAATTAGGCAGGCAATGACGATGGGCCGCCCCCATCGCGCTTTTCTGAGCCTGAGGCACCAAGATCCTGTAATTTTATTTCAGAACCACCGTCTCAAGCCCGCAACCCAGGGATTACTCCCTCATTAAGAGATGATATTCGCTATGGCCGATAAATTAACCCAGCTGAAAGCCCTGACCACTGTTGTTGCCGACACCGGTGATATCGAAGCCATCAAACGCTATCAGCCCATCGATGCCACCACCAACCCCTCTCTGGTTCTGAAGGCCTCCGAGATCCCCGAGTACGCTCCGCTGATCGAAGACGCCATCAACTGGGCCAAAGCCCAAAGCCAGGACAAGGCACAGCAAATCATCGACGCGGGCGACAAGCTGGCCGTCAACATCGGGCTGGAAGTGCTGAAGATCGTTCCGGGCCGTATCTCCACCGAAGTGGATGCTCGTCTCTCCTTCGATACCGACGCCAGCATCGCCAAGGCCCGCAAACTGATCCGTCTCTACAACGAAGCCGGCATCAGCAACGACCGCATTCTGATCAAGCTGGCCTCCACCTGGGAAGGGATCCGTGCCGCCGAGGTTCTGGAGAAAGAGGGTATCCAGTGCAACCTGACCCTGCTGTTCTCCTTCGCCCAGGCCCGTGCCTGTGCCGAAGCCGGTGCCTTCCTGATCTCCCCGTTCGTGGGTCGCATCCTCGACTGGTACAAGGCCAAGCACAACCGTGACTACATCGCCAGCGAAGATCCGGGCGTGGTCTCCGTCACCTCCATCTACAACTACTACAAGCAGCACGACTACCCGACCGTCGTGATGGGCGCCAGCTTCCGCAACACCGGCGAGATCCTGGAACTGGCCGGTTGCGACCGCCTGACCATCGGCCCGGCCCTGCTGGAAGAGCTGAGCAAGACCGAAGGGGCCGTAGTACGCAAACTGGACTACACCGGTGAGCGCAAGGCCAAACCGACCCCGATGACCGAAGCCGAATTCCGCTGGGAACTGAACCAGGATGCCATGGCTCACGAGAAGCTGGGCGAAGGCATCCGCATGTTCGCCATCGACCAGGGCAAGCTGGAAACCATGCTGGCAAGCCGTCTGTAATCAGTTCTTTTTTCTGATAAAAACCGGGCCCCTACCAAGGGGCCCGGTTTTTTTTCATGGGCTTTTTTAGCGCTGTCATAGAGTCGTCACGAAAACGTTTTAATTTCAGATTCGTTATGTTATACGGGTGGTGAAAACGATAAAAACCAAGGAGGGAGCCATGGAAATGTTCAACTTCGATTATGACGAGGTGGTTGAACTCGGTTCGCGTAGCCGCGGGACAACGGGAAAAAAACGTAAATGGCGTGAAATCGAGGCGTTGAAAGACAAACATCGCCTGCAGAAGGAGCTGCAATCCATCGATATCGCCTATGAAGGTCTTACAGACGAGATTGAACTGTAATACCGCCAGACACCTGTAAAAGCGCTCCGCATAGTCGGGGCGCTTTTTTATGCCGCAATCGGATGAACACATGGCTTGTCATGCCACCGCTAACGATGCTACAGGATGCAGCGGGCAAGCGACAGACAACGCGTTACCGCAGTCCCTGACAGCCCTCACCAACGGCATGGCATACCAACCCTGCCCCTCACCCTAGAATACTGACCTGCGCTGTTTCAGGGCGCATTGGGGCAATCACCGCAAGACAAGTCATCAGCAATAAAAAACCCCCGTCGATGACAGGGGCCTGAATACTCGGGATTGACGGCTGCGCTTAGCAGTAGCCGTAGCCCAGCAGACGCTGGTAACGCTGTTCCAGCAGTTGCTCGGTATCGAGCGGACGAAGGGCGTCCAGATCCTGCTTGATGCGGGCCTTGAGGTTTTTGGCCATCTTCTCCACATCGCGGTGAGCTCCGCCGAGGGGCTCGTCGATCACATGGTCGATCAGCTTGAGCTCTTTCAGACGCTGGGCAGTGATACCCATCGCTTCGGCAGCTACGGAGGCCTTGTCAGCGCTCTTCCACAGGATGGAGGCACACCCTTCCGGCGAGATGACGGAGTAGGTGGAGTACTGCAGCATGTTGACGCGGTCGCCCACGCCGATAGCCAGTGCGCCGCCGGAGCCGCCTTCACCGATCACGGTGCAGACCACGGGTACGGTCAGACCGGCCATCACTTTCAGGTTGCGGGCAATCGCCTCGGACTGACCACGCTCTTCGGCACCGACGCCGGGGTAAGCGCCCGGGGTATCGATAAAGGTGATGATAGGCATCTTGAAGCGCTCGGCCATCTCCATCAGACGCAGGGCCTTGCGGTACCCTTCCGGACGCGGCATACCGAAGTTGCGCTTGATCTTCTCTTTGGTCTCGCGACCCTTCTGGTGACCAATCACCATCACCGGCTCGCCGTCGAGACGGGCGATGCCGCCGACGATAGCCTTGTCATCGGCATAGGCGCGATCGCCAGCCAACTCGTCGAAATCGGTGAAGATATGCTCGATATAGTCAAAGGTGTAGGGGCGCTGGGGATGACGCGCCATCTGGGATACCTGCCAGGCACCCAGATCACCGAAGATCTTCTTGGTCAGCTCTTCGTTTTTCTTCTCCAGCCGGCGGATCTCGTCTTTCAGATCCACGGCGTGATTGCCTTCACTCACATGTTTGAGTTCATCAATCTGCGCCTGCAACTCGGCAATCGGCTGTTCAAAATCCAGAAAAAGACTCATAGGGCCTTAGAACCTCTAATCAAAAACCAATTCAACCCGCTCTCGTCCAAGCAGGACTCGCAAGTCATCTATCAGTTGATCGGTGGGCGTCACCCGCCACTCGGTACCGAGCGTCAATCGCACCCGGGAGCCGGGGCGACGATAGTTTACCTGAACCGGACAGACTCCGGCACGGGCGGGCTCCAAAATCTCGCACAAACGCGGGAAAAAGCGATCATCAATCCGCTGTTCATCGAGGGAGATGCGGATTGCTCTGGCAAAACGCTCCCTCGCATCGTTGATATCCAGTAATTCTCGAGCCGACATTTTAAGGCCACCGGAGAAGTCATCAAAGCTGACCTGTCCAGAAACCACCAAAATGCGGTCTTTTTGCATCAATTCTTCATATTTTTCCAGCGCTTCACTGAACAGGGTCACATCAAGGCGACCGGAACGGTCGTCCAGGGTGAAGATCCCCATCTTGTTGCCACGCTTGGTCACCATGCTGCGGGCCGCAATCACCAGCCCCGCCGCCGTGGTTACGGTATCGCGTGAAGTGGGATGCAGATCGCACAGGCGACCCGAGGTATAACGACGCAATTCGCTGCTGTACTGGTTGATGGGGTGACCGGTGAGATAGAGCCCGAGGGTCTCGCGCTCCCCTTCCAGCCACACCTTGTCAGGCCAGTGCGGCACGTTGGCAAACGCC
The DNA here is from genome assembly GCF_040908325.1 of Aeromonas sp. R4-1. Lineage (NCBI taxonomy): Bacteria > Pseudomonadati > Pseudomonadota > Gammaproteobacteria > Aeromonadales > Aeromonadaceae > Aeromonas > Aeromonas sp. R4-1. The sequence continues at coordinate 25,556 of NZ_JBFODM010000021.1, read as the reverse complement.
TTTTTGACGTCGTCAATCTCTTCGGTGAGCACGCCGAACATGTCGACCTGCCCCACCGCCTGCGCCTTGGCGTGCTGCTCGGCGGCCCGCATCGCCTCCTCCAGCGTTGCCATCAGGGCGGCGCGGTGGGGGCCGAGCCGATCCATGGCGCCGGAGAGGATCAGCTTCTCCATCACCCGCTTGTTGAGCTTCTTGATATCGACCCGGTTGCAGAAGTCGAACAGATCGCGGAACGGGCCGTCCTGATCCCGGGCGCTCAAGATCGCATCGATGGGGCCTTCACCGACCCCTTTCACCGCCCCGATCCCGTAAACGATATGGCCATCTTCGTTGACCGAGAAGCGATAGCGACCGGTGTTCACATCCGGCGGGATCACGGTGAGCCCCATCCGCTGACACTCGTCCACCAGGGTCACGATCTTGTCGGTGTTGTCCATATCGGCGGTCATCACCGCCGCCATAAACTCGGCCGGGAAGTGGGTCTTGAGCCAGAGGGTCTGGTAGGAGACCAGCGCATAGGCGGCGGAGTGGGATTTGTTAAAGCCGTAGCCCGCAAACTTCTCCACCAGATCGAAGATCTTCATCGCCAGTTCGCCGTCGACGCCATTCTTGACGGCGCCCTCCTCGAAACCGGCCCGCTGCTTGGCCATCTCCTCGGGCTTTTTCTTACCCATGGCACGGCGAAGCATGTCCGCGCCACCCAGGGTATAACCCGCCAGGGTCTGGGCGATCTGCATCACCTGCTCCTGATAGAGGATGATGCCGTAGGTCGGTTCCAGAATCGGTTTCAGGCTCTCGTGCTGCCACTTCTCGTCCGGATAGGAGATCGCTTCATTACCGTGTTTGCGGTCGATGAAGTTATCCACCATGCCTGACTGGAGCGGGCCCGGACGGAACAGGGCCACCAATGCGATCATGTCTTCGAAGCAGTCGGGGCGCAGCCGCTTGATGAGATCCTTCATGCCGCGGGATTCCAGCTGGAATACCGCCGTGGTCTCGTAGCGCTGCAGCAGGTCGAACGACTTCTTGTCATCGATGGGGATGGCGGCGATATCCACCGGCGGCTTGCCCTCTTTGGCAAGACGCGGGTTTATCATGCCGAGCGCCCAGTCGATGATGGTGAGCGTTCGCAGACCCAGGAAGTCGAACTTCACCAGACCGGCGTATTCCACATCGTTCTTGTCGAACTGGGTGACCGGGTGATGGCCCTCGTCATCGCAGTAGAGCGGCGCAAAGTCGGTGATCTTGGTGGGTGCGATCACCACGCCACCGGCGTGTTTACCGGCGTTGCGCACTACCCCTTCCAAGCGGCGGGCCATGTCGATGAGGTCTTTGACCTCCTCATCCTGCTCGTAGAGCTCGGGCAGCTTGGGCTCGGCCTCGAATGCCTTGGCAAGCGTCATGCCCGGATCCGGCGGGATCAGCTTGGAGATGCGATCCACAAAGCCGTAAGCGTGGCCCAGCACCCGGCCCACATCCCGCACCACCGCCTTGGCTGCCATGCTACCGAAGGTGATGATCTGGGAGACCGCATCCCGGCCATACATGTCGGAGACGTGCTCGATCACCTCGTCGCGTCGGTCCATGCAGAAGTCGACGTCGAAGTCGGGCATGGATACCCGCTCGGGGTTCAGGAAACGTTCGAACAGCAGGTCAAATTCCAGCGGATCGAGGTCGGTGATCTTGAGGGCGTAGGCCACCAGAGAACCCGCCCCCGAGCCCCGGCCCGGACCAACGGGAATGCCGTTGTCCTTGGACCACTGGATAAACTCCATCACGATGAGGAAGTAACCCGGGAAGCCCATCTGGTTGATCACTTTCAGCTCGATGTCGAGACGCTCGTCATACTCGGGACGGCGCTCAGCCCGCACTTGCGGATCCGGGAACAGAAACTCGAGACGCTCCTCCAGACCCTCTTTCGACTTGGCCACCAGAAAATCTTCGGTAGTCATGTCGCCAGTCGGGAAGTTGGGCAGGAAGTACTCGCCGAGACGCACCGTCACGTTGCAGCGTTTGGCGATCTCCACCGTGTTTTCCAGCGCTTCGGGAATGTCGGCAAACAGCTCCGCCATCTCCTCCTGACTGCGCAGGTACTGCTGGGGGCTGTAGCGACGGGGGCGGCGTTTGTCCATCAGGGTATAGCCATCGTGGATGGCGACCCGGATCTCGTGGGCATCGAAGTCATCGGCGTTGAGGAACACCACCTCGTTGGTGGCGACCACCGGCAGCTCGAACTCGGTAGCGATGGCCACCGCCATGTGCAGATAGACCTCTTCGTCGGGTCGACCGGTGCGCAGCAGTTCGAGATAGTAGGCATCCGGGAAGTGGGTCTGATAGAAGGCGACACACTGCTCGGTCATCTGCCGGTTGCCCTTGAGCAGGAACTTGCCCACATCCCCCTCGCGGCCACCGGAGAGGACGATCACCCCCTTGGCATGCTCGGCGAGCCAGCTCTTGTCGATAACCGGACGCCCCTGCACGTGGCCGCGCTGATAGCCGCGAGAGATAAGCAGGGTGATATTCTGGTAGCCGTCGTTATCCATGGCGAGCAGAGTGAGGCGGAACTGCTCGTCGCCGAGCTCATCGCTCTGCACCCAGAAGTCGGCACCGACGATAGGCTTGATCCCCTTGCCGTGGGCCGCGCCATAGAAGCGCACCAGACCGCACATGTTCATCTGATCGGTCAGCGCCAGCGCCGGCATGTTGTTGGCCGCAGCCGCCCCGACGATGGGGTTGATCTTCTGCAGGCCATCGACCATGGAGAAGTCGGAGTGGACTCGCAGGTGGATAAAACGGGGGTCAGCCATCGTCATCTCCTCTCGCTGCTCAAACTAAATGGCATGGTCTACTCGATCCCCAGTGCGCGGCGCACCGGTTTGAAGCTCTTGCGATATGCGGGCAACGGGCCACGCTCGGCCAGAATGGCGAGGTGCTCAGCGGTCGGATAACCCTTGTGGCGGGCAAAACCATACTCGGGATGACGGCTGTCCAGCTCGGTCATCTCCGCATCGCGGGTCACCTTGGCGAGGATCGAGGCGGCGCTGATGGCGGCCACCAGGCTATCGCCTTTGACCACGGCGCGCGCTTCCATCGGCAGCGCCGGACAGCGGTTGCCATCGATAAAGACCAGCTCGGGGGTGACCTTCAACCCCGCCACGGCGCGCTGCATCGCCAGCATGGTGGCATGCAGGATGTTGAGCTCGTCGATCTCCTCCGGAGTGGCGCGACCGATGGCCCAGGCGAGCGCTTTCTCTTTGATCTCGTCAAACAGCGCCAGCCGCTTCTTCTCGGAAAGCTTCTTGGAGTCGTTTAGCCCCGCGATCGGATTGGCGGGATCGAGAATGACCGCAGCGGTGACCACGTCACCCACCAGGGGGCCACGGCCCACTTCGTCCACACCGGCAACCAGCTTGTCGTCAGGAATATCGATCATCATCTTGTAGCCTTGAATCAAAACAGGCCCCGTGGGGCCTGACAGGGGTCGACTGGCACGGCATTACCGCTCGAAAACGAATGTACGGGTAGCGCGGCGCAATCGACGGTCCGAAATAGCGTTATCTGCCGAGCAGATCCGCCACCGCATCGGCGGCCTGCGAGTCGGCATTGCAGCGGATCAGCTGGTGCAGCTCGGTGAAGGTGTTGACCAGCGCACTGTTGTCGTGCTCGAAGTACTTGCTCACCTCTTCCACCAGATTCTCCGGGGTGCACTCGTGCTGGATGAGTTCCGGCACCAGCATGCGACCGGCGAGCAGGTTGGGCAGAGAGACAAATTCGGTCTTCACCAATCGCTGGGCCAGCCAATAGCTGAAGGGCTTGAGCTTGTAGCCCACCACCATCGGCTTTTTCACCAGCATGGCTTCGAGCGCCGCGGTGCCGGAGGCCAGCATCACCACGTCGGCGGCGATCATCGCCTCGCGCCCCTGCCCTTCCAGCAGCACCATCTCGAGATCCGGTGCCACTTCAGCCTTGATGGCCATGAATTGCTCACGCCGTTTCTGGTTGACCAGCGGCACGATGAAGCCGAGATCCGGATAGCGCACCGTCAGGTGTTTGCACGCTTCGAGAAACAGGGGGGACATAAAGCCCACTTCTGCGGTGCGGCTGCCCGGCAGCACTGCCAGCCAGCGGCGATTGGCATCGATACCGAGATTGCGACGCACAGCAGCCTGATCCGGCACCAATGGAATATCATCCGCCATGGTGTGACCGACAAAACGGCAAGGGGCGTCGAAGCGGTCGTAGAAGGCTTTCTCGAACGGCAGGAAGGCGAGCACCATGTCGGTGGCGGCCTTGATCTTGTGAATGCGGTTTTGGCGCCAGGCCCACACCGAGGGGCTGACATAGTGAACCGTCTTGATACCGGCGCGGCGCAGTTTCAGCTCCACTCCGATATTGAAATCCGGTGCATCCACGCCGATGAAGATATCGGGCGGATTGGCAATAAAGTGGCGCAACAGTTCGCGACGGACCTTGAGGATGCGCGGCAGACGGCCCAGCACCTCGGTGATCCCCATGACGGAGAGCTCTTCCATCTCGAACAGGGCCTTGACGCCGAGGGCCTGCATCCGCGGCCCGGCGATCCCTTCGAACTGCGCATCCGGGTAACGGGCCTGCAGCTCGCGCACCAGACCGGCAGCCAGAATGTCGCCGGAGACTTCTCCGGCGACGATACCGATACGAACCGGATCAGGCACGGATGATCCCGCGCTCGTTATCTTTGAGGAAGTCCACATAGAGCTGGACGGCCGGTTCGGCTTGCGCCATCTCGATCAGCACCGGCAGCACCTCTTCGATGGTCTTGCCGGAGCGGAAGATCTCTTTGTAGGCACGCTTGACGGCAGAGATGGCCTCCGCACTAAAACCGCGGCGACGCAGACCTTCGGAGTTGACCCCGAACGGCTTGGCGTAGTTGCCAGCAGCCATCACGTAAGGCGGCACGTCCTTGTTCAGGGCGGCGCAGCCACCGACGAAGGCGTGGGAGCCGACGCGGCCGAACTGGTGAATGGCGGAGAGACCACCAAAGATCACGAAGTCACCGATCACCACGTGGCCCGCCAGGGTCGCGTTGTTGGCGAAGATGCAGTTGTCACCGATGATGCAATCGTGGGCAACGTGAACGTTGACCATGAACAGGTTACCGCTGCCCACCTTGGTCAGGGATTGATCCTGAATGGTGCCACGGTGGAAAGTGCAGTTCTCGCGAATGACGTTGTTGTCGCCAATTTCGAGGAAGGTGCGCTCACCGGCGTACTTCTTGTCCTGGCAATCCTCACCGATGGAGGTGTGCTGGAAGATCTTGTTGCCGCGACCAATCTTGGTCGGGCCCTTGATCACCACATGGGAACCTACCCAGGTGTTGTCACCGATTTCCACCTCGGCGCCGATGACAGAAAAGGGGCCGATTTCAACCCCTTTACCAATCACGGCAGACTCATGGACGATGGCAGTATCGTGAATGATGGCAGTCTGGTCGATCACGTGTGTTAAACCTCGCGTTTGGCGCACATCAGCTCGGCGGTACAGACCACTTCACCGTCGACGGTGGCGACACCGGTGAACTTGGCAATACCGCGACGCTCTTTCAGGAACTCCACGTCGAGCACCAGTTGGTCACCGGGGCCGACCGGACGCTTGAAGCGAGCGTTGTCGATTGAGGCAAAATAGTAGAGTTCGTTGGGAGACGGCTTGCCCACCATGGTAAAGGCCAGGATACCGGTGGCCTGTGCCATCGCTTCCAGGATCAGTACGCCCGGGAACACCGGCTTGGCCGGGAAGTGCCCCTGGAAGATCGGCTCGTTGAACGAGACGTTCTTGATGGCACGCAGGGTTTTGCGCTCATCACTGATCTCGTAGTCGTCTACACGATCCACCATCAGAAACGGATAACGGTGAGGCAGCAGATCCATGATTTCCTGGATACCCAGGCTCTTCTTTTCAGTAGTCAAAACAGTACCCTATACCAATCGTGATTATTCTTGATCCAGCTTCTTCTCAAGCTTGCTTAACCGCTTGTGCATCTCTTCGATACGCATCACCCGGGCGGCGGTCTTGCGCCACTCTTTATTGGTTTGCAGAGGGATGCCGGAAGAGTAGACACCGGGCTCGGTAATGGGTCGCATCACCATGGCCATACCGGTAACGGTGGCCTGGTCGCAGATCTCCATATGCCCGTTAAAGACGGAAGCGCCGCCAATGATACAGTATTTGCCGACCTTGAGACTACCAGCCATCACGGTAGAGCCCGCCACGGCGGTGCCGTAACCGATCTCCACGTTGTGGGCGATCTGGCACTGGTTGTCGATGATGACGTTGTCAGCGATGCGGGTATCTTCCAGCGCACCGCGGTCAATGGTGGTACAGGCACCGATCTCGACCCGGTTGCCAATGGTCACACCGCCGAGCTGGGGGATCTTGATCCACTCGCCACGCTCGTTGGCATAACCGAAACCATCGGCGCCGATCACTGTGCCGGATTGAACCAGACAGTCGGTGCCCATGGTCACATTGTGATAGAGGGTGACGTTGGCCCACAGCCGGGAGCGCGCTCCCAGCCGGGTATTTTTGCCAACAAAACAGCCCGGGCCAATGCGTACATCGTCCCCCAGCACGACGCCGGATTCGATCACTGCATTGGCGCCGATGGCCACTCTCTCGCCCAGTTGCACGTCAGCCGCGATAACGGCGCTCGGATGGATATCCATGGCCGGCTGCGGGGTGGTGTCCAGCAGTTGGGCTACCCGGGCAAAGCCCACATAGGGGTCTTTGAGCACCAGGGCATTGGTGGGACAAAATGGCAGATCCGCTTCGGTAATGAGCACGGCGGTCGCCTTGCTCTGCTCCAGATAGTGCCGGTACTTCTTGTTGGACAGGAAGGTGATATCCCCCTCCCCGGCCTTTTCTAGTGTCGCTACCTTGCGGATTTCCAGGGTTCCGTCGCCATGGACCTGGGCCCCCAGTTGCTGGGCCAGCTGTGCGAGAGTGAATGCCATCAATTAGTTGCTCTTGCTTACCTGAGAAATAACCTGGCCGGAGATGTCCAGCTTGCTGGCGGCATAAGGGGCGGCATTGCGCTCCAGCACCAGATCGTAACCATTGCTCTTGGCGATGGAATCGATGGCAGCCTGCACCTTGGTCAGGATCTTGTTGCGCTCTTCGGACTGACGGCGGCCGTTGTCCTGCTCAAAGGCTTGACGCTTCTGGTTGAACTCCATCTGCAGCTTGGCCAGCTTCTCTTGATTCTGCTTCTTCTGCTCGGCGCTCATGAAGGCTTCATCCTTGCGGAACTTCTCGACCAGCTTCTGGCCTTCCTGTTCCAGCTTCTGCAGCTCACGCATGCGCGGCTCGAATTCACCTCTCAGCTTGGCTGCAACGGCTTCACGCTGGGGCAGCTTTTGGAAGACTTCGCCCATATCGACCACGGCGATCTTGGTCTCAGCGAAGGCAGAACCCATGCCGGCAGCCATCAGTGCAAAGCTCAAACCAGCTACTTTCAACGCTTTATTCACACTTACTCCTTGTTCCCTCATGGCGAGGGCTACCTGATTTACCCGATTATGCAAGCGGCGTTAGGACCGTCTTGTTACTTGGTGAGGCACGCATACCGCGCGTCCCATCATTGAAGACCCCCACCTCATGGGTGGGGGCGAAACTCTGCTTAGAAAGTACGACCGATGTTGAAGGAGAAGAACTCGGTGCGATCCCCTTCGTATTTTTTGATCGGCTTGGCCAGGGCAAACACCAGCGGGCCCATCGGCGAGAGCCACTGCAGGGAGACACCGGCAGAGACCCGGATATTGCCCGGACTGGAGTAGTCTTGACTCACATAGCTACAGTTGGCATTACCGCTGGGATCGCAGGTATAAGCACTGTTAGCAAAATCAGTGCTCCAGACGGTACCTGCATCAATAAATGCGGTGGTACGGATCTGCGGACGGTAGGTCTCGGAAACGAACGGGGTCGGGAAGACCAGCTCGAAGGAGGCAACCGCCAAGGCATTACCACCGACTGAAGTATCCGAGCCTTCGTAATTGCCAGTAGGTTCTGGTGCTTGACAAGAGGTTCCAACACAGACCGGCGGCTTATAGGTCGCGTAAATAGCCTTGGGACCAATGGTATTGCTCTTGAAGCCACGTACCGTATCGAAACCACCGGCATAGTAGTTTTCGAAGAACGGCAGCATGCTGCTATCGCCATAGCCGTTACCGTAGGAGACGCGCCCCTTGCCGATCATCACCCAGCTATGATCCGCATCGAGCGGGAAGTAGTGGGCATCTTCGGCAGAGAGTTTGTAATACTGCAGATCCATGCCAGGAATAGTGATTTTGCCGTTGACACGCTGACGGTCACCAGCGGTCGGGAACATCCCCTTGTTCAGAGTGGAACGGGTCCAACCAGCGGTGAGATCAACAGTCACGAAATCAACACTATCCTCACCCTTGGCATAGAGATCCCAGAACTGATCCATCTGTACTGACTGACGATTATCATTCCACTGGTCGTAGCAATAAGTATTACTGGACGTTGGTGGATTGTCCCTGATGCACTCTTGGAATTTGTCGTTACTAAAGGTCGGCCGACTCAACTTGGAGCTTTCAATACCGGTACTGAAGTCGAGACGATTGAACTCGTTGACCGGGAAGCCGCTGGAGAGACGGAAACCGATGGTTTCGTTCTCGTAATCAACGATATCGGCATCATCGGCGCGGAACTGGTTGTAGTAGACCCGACCACCCAGGCTGACACCATCCACGGTGAAGTAGGGGTCGTTGTAGCTCAGGTCAACGTTCTTGGAGTAGTCGTTGGTGCTGGCGTTGATGGAGACCTTTTTACCGGTACCCATAAAGTTGTCCTGGGAGATCCCCGCCTGCAGGCTCAGACCCGATTCGGTACCGTAACCGATACCGGCGTTGATGGAGCCTGCTGGCTGCTCCTTGACCTTGAAGTCGAGGTCAACCAGGTCATCGTTGCCCGGCACCCGCTTGGTGTCCACTTCGACGCTCTCAAAGTAGCCAAGGCGGTTGAGACGGCTCTTGGACTGCTCGATGTTGTCGGAGGAGAGCCAGGTGCCCTCCATCTGGCGCATTTCGCGACGCAGTACCTGATCTTCGGTGGTGGCGTTACCGCTGAAGTTGATATTGCGCACATAGACACGGGGGCCCGGTTCAACGTTGACGATCAGCTCCACTTCCTTGGTCTTGTCATTGATCTGCGGGAAGGTGACTACTTTCGGATAGGCATAACCGTAACGACCGAGGAACTTGGAGAGCACCTCTTCGGTATGAGTCACCTGACTGGCGGAGTAGGTGCTGCCGGCAGCGATCGGGATCAATCCCTTCATCTCGCCACCGCGATCGATCAGGTCCCCCTTGAGCTGGACACCTGAGACCTTGTACTGATCCCCTTCCTTGATGTTGAGGGTGACGTAGACGCCCTTCTTATCGGGGGTCATGGAGACCTGGGTAGACTCCTGCTGAAAGCGGATATAGCCGCGATCCATGTAGTAGGAGCGCAGGGTCTCGATATCACCCGCCAGCTTCTGCTTCTGATAGCGCTGGTCTGCGGTGAAGTTCCACCAGGGCACTTCGTCGCGCAGGGAGAGCTGGGCAATCAGCTTCTCTTCAGGGAAGACGCTGTTGCCGACGATGTTGATCTGCTGGATCTTGGCCGCTTCCCCTTCCACGAAGGTGAACTTGAGGTCGACCCGGTTGCGCGGCAACGGGGTGACGATCGCCTTGACCTTGGCTGAGTATTTACCCACGCCATAGTAGAAATCTTCCAGTCCCTTCTCGAGGGAGGTGAGCACGGTACGATCCAGCGGATCGCCCACACGGATACCGGAGGACTCCAGACTCTGGGTCAGTTGCTCCTCTTTGATATCCTTGTTGCCGGCAAACTCGATGCTGGAGATGGTCGGACGCTCCTTGACCATCACTTGCAGCACCTGGCCGTCACGGTAAACCTTCACATCCTCGAAGTTACCCGAGGCATAGAGCTTTTTGATGGCGCTGGCCAGAGCCACGGAATCGACGGTATCACCGACCCGGATCGGCAGGTTCAACAGTGCGGCACCCAGGGTCACCCGTTGCAGACCTTCGACCTGGATATCTTGCACCACAAAAGAGGCAGGGGCCGCCTGGGCCAGGAAACTGGCACCCAGCAGGCAACTCAACACCAATGCTTTTTTAACAGCCATTTTGTTCTTATGTGTCCTTGTTGATGCTCTGGCCTCAGAGGCGAGCGAAATCGTTAAACAGCGCAATGCCCATCAATAACATCAGAATGGCGGCGCCGATCCTGAAACCCACTTCCTGTATTTTCTCTGATACCGGCTTGCCGGTGACCGCTTCGATCAGGAAATAGACCAGATGGCCACCATCGAGCACCGGCAGGGGGAACAGATTGATAATTCCCAGGTTGACGCTGATCAGCGCCAGAAAACTCAAGAAATAGACCAGACCATAGTCGGCACTGCTGCCGGCGCCCTTGGCAATGGAGATGGGGCCGCTCAGGTTGTCCAGCGACACGATGCCACCGATCAACTTGCCAATCATGTCAAAGGTGAGCGTGATCAGGCTCCAGGTCTTGTCCGCGCCATGCCACAGCGCCTGCAAAGGCCCATACTGTAACAGAATTCGATATTCATCCGGTAATGGAACCAGTTGCGGCGAGAGACCGACGAATCCTACCAGCTTGCCCTGCACCTTGCGGCTGTCCGGGGTCAGGGTCACGTTGAGATCACTGTTGTTGCGCTCAACCACCACTTGCAGGTGTTCGCCCGGTGCCTGCTGTACCAGCTCGACAAACTGGGCCCACGCGGTAATAGGCTGATCGCCGACCTGTTTGATACGGTCACCGACCTGCAGCCCCGCCTTTTCACTGGCACTCTTGGCCACCACGGCAGCCACGACTGGCAGCACTTTGCCACTCAGGGGGACGATCCCCAAGCTGCCGATGGGCGACTCTTTATCCGGATCGAAGGTCCAGCCGGTCAGCGACAAGGTTTTGTCGGTGGCATAGCTGGTATTGGGTGCCTGCACCTTGAGAGTCACAGCATCATCACCCAGATGGCTGATAAGGGCGTAGGTGACGCTCTCCCAGTCACCGGTCTGCTCATCGCCGACCCCGACAATCTCCATCCCCGGCAGCACACCCGCCTCGGCCACGATGGATGCCGGACGCACCTCACCGATCACCGGCTTGACGCTCGGCACCCCGATGATAAACATCAGCCAGAGGGCAAACAGGGCAAAGACGAAGTTGGCCATGGGACCCGCGGCGACAATCGCCATCCGCGCCCAGACACTCTTGTGGTTGAAGGCATACTGCTCGTCACCGGGCTTGAGTTCATCGACCCGGCCATCGAGCATCTTGACGTAGCCACCGAGGGGGATCAGCGCCAGCACATATTCGGTGCCATCTTTACCCATCCGGCGCCAGATCGCCTTGCCAAAACCGATGGAGAAGCGCTCAACCTTGACGCCACAACGACGGGCCACCCAGAAGTGACCAAACTCGTGCACTGCGACCAGCAGGCCCAGCGCAACAACAAAGGCACCGATATTCCACAACACACCGCCCATCAGCCAAGCTCCTCAATCAAAGTGTGAGCACGGGCTCTTGCCGCACCGTCCAGGGCAAACAGATCATCGAGCGAGCCGACGGCGCTGCTCTCCAGCGCCAGCATCACGGCCTCGTTGATCCGGGCAATATCCATAAAGCCGATGCGCCCGGCCAGGAAGGCGGCAACCGCCTCCTCGTTGGCTGCATTAAGCGCAGTGGTCGCCGCTTGTCCCTTCTGGCAGGCATTGATGGCCAGCGCCAGACAGGGGTAGCGATCATAATCAGGCCGGATAAAGCTGAACTCTCCGACACTGAAGAAATCCAAAGGTTCCACACTGGAGGGGATGCGATTGGGGTAAGCCAGCGCATGGGCGATGGGGGTACACATATCCGGATTGCCCAGCTGAGCCAGCACGGAGCCATCCTTGTACTGCACCATGGAGTGGATCACCGACTGCGGGTGGATCACCACCTGGATCTGCTCGGGCGCCGCATTGAACAGCCAGCGCGCCTCGATGTACTCCAGCCCCTTGTTGATCATGGTGGCGGAGTCGACCGAAATCTTGGCCCCCATCGACCAGTTGGGATGCGCGATGGCCTGCGCCGGTGTCACCTTGGCCAGCTCGCCGATCTCGGTGTAACGGAACGGGCCGCCAGAACCGGTCAGCAAAATCTTGCTGATCCCCGCCGCCGCCAGATCGCAAAAACCGGGCTGGCGCTGCACGGCAGTCGGCAGACACTGGAAGATGGCATTGTGTTCGCTGTCGATGGGCAGCAGCTCGGCGCCATGCTCGCGCACGGCTTCCATGAAGAAAGCACCGGACATCACCAGCGCCTCCTTGTTGGCCAGCAAAATACGCTTGCCGGCACGTACCGCGGCCATGGTCGGGGCCAGTCCGGCCGCACCGACGATGGCGGCCATCACGCTATGGGCGTCGGGGTGAGCGGCAACCTCGCAGAGGGCTGCTGCACCAGACATGACCCGGGTTGTACTACCGTGCGCTTTCAGACGGGCAGCCAGTTCACGGGCGGCCTCCTCATCAACCATCACGGCAAAACGGGGGGAGAATTCGAGGCAGTCCCGCAACATGGCATCCACGTTGCGGGCGGCGGTCAACGCCAACACTTGCCAACTGCCCGGGTTATGGCGCAGCACTTTCAAGGTACTCTGACCGATGGAGCCGGAGGCTCCCAGAATAACCAGTGACTTGTGCATCAAAACTCCTGACTGAGTAGCAGATAACTGAGCAGAAACACCGGCAGGGCGGCGGTCAGGCTGTCAATCCGGTCGAGAATGCCGCCATGACCCGGCAACAGGGTGCCGGAGTCCTTGATGCCCGCTTCGCGCTTGAACATGCTCTCGGTCAGATCACCGAGTACGGAAGCAAGCACCGCCAGCAGAGAGCAAAACAGCACGGTGATCATCTTGGCAGGAACAAATCCCATCGACCAGGTAACGCCGATGGCCAGCAGGCTGGCGGTAAAGAGGCCGCCACACATTCCTTCGATGGTTTTGCCCGGACTCACAGCCGGTGCCAGCTTGTGCTTACCGAACGCCTTGCCGAAAAAATACGCGCCAGAATCTGCCGCCCAGACCAGTCCCATCACGAACAACAGGATCCAGGCCCCCATCATGGGGTCATGGTAAAAGTTGTAACCACGGATGGCGACCAGCGACCAGAAGAAGGGAACCAGAGTCACCAGACCAAACAGCGACTTGAGCCAGATAGACTCTTTCCACAGCTTGGCGCTTTGGGGATAGCGCAGCACCAGCAGCAGACCCAGCAGCCACCAGCTTACCGCTGTCCAGAGCACGCCCATCACGAGGGGGTGCAGGTGGGGCGTCCAGAGTTGCTCCACCGGCAGCCAAAAGAGGCTGGCACCGAGCAACAGACAAAATACGATGGGCAACCATTGCTGCGGAGCAGCAGAGACAAACCCACTCCATTCGCGACTGGCCAACAAAAACACCAGCGCAGCCAACAGGGCAAAAAATTTCAATGGCAGAAAGAAGAGCGCCCCCAACACCAGGGGGATCAACATCAAAGCAGTAATAATTCGTTGTTTTAGCAAAAGAAACCTCTCTCTTGGGAGCGGGGTTTAGCCGGTCTGCTGCTCGGCGATCAATTCCCGTATCTGTTCACCCGTGCAACCGAAGCGACGCTCGCGGGCAACGAAAGAGGCGACAGCCTCACTGAACTCGGCCTCGTTGAAATCGGGCCACAATACCGGGGTAAAATAGAGCTCGGCATAGGCGAGCTGCCATAACACAAAGTTGCTGATGCGATGATCGCCACCGGTGCGGATCAACAGGTCCACGGGTGGCAGATCGGCCATGCAAACCTCGCGGGTCAACATGGATTCATCAATGTCGTCAGCGGCCAGTTCACCGGCCGCCACTGCTTTAGCCAGCTTGCGGGCCGCCTGGGCGATATCCCACTGGCCGCCATAGTTGGCCGCAATGTTCAGGGTCAACCCCTTGTTATTGGCGGTCAAGGCTTCCGCCTTGGCGATTTTGGCCTGCAACCGCTCACTAAAGCGAGCTGTATCGCCAATCACCTTGAGCCGGATCCCGTTGTTGTGCAGTTTCTGCACCTCACGACCCAGCACTGTGATGAACAGTTCCATCAAGGCACTGACCTCCCCTTCCGGGCGGCGCCAGTTCTCGCTGGAGAATGCAAACAGGGTCAATGCCTCGATCTTGGCACGCGCAGCAAAGGTAACGGCCTCGCGCACTGACTTGACGCCCGCCTTGTGGCCATAAACCCGCATCTTGCCTCGGTTCTGGGCCCAGCGACCGTTACCATCCATGATGATGGCGACGTGACGGGGTAAAGACGAGTTGGCACAATCACCCAACGCAGCCAAAAGCGACATGTAATTCTCCCACAAAGACAAAAGCGCCGTGCAGGGGCACTACACGGCGCTCGTAATATACCTTTCAGACGGTTAGATTTCCATTAGCTCCTTCTCCTTTACGGCAAGGGCCTCATCGACCAGCTTGATGTAGGAGTCGGTCAGTTTCTGGATCTCTTCCTGGGCGCGACGGTCGTCGTCTTCGGAGATCTCTTTGTCCTTCAGCAGCGCTTTCAGGTCGGCGTTGGCGTCACGACGGATGTTGCGCACGGCAACACGGGCGTTTTCCGCTTCGGCACGGACGATCTTGGTCAGGTCACGACGGCGCTCTTCGGTCAGCGGCGGCAGCGGCACGCGCAGGGTCTGGCCATTGCTGGACGGGTTCAGGCCCAGATCGGAGGTCAGGATCGCCTTCTCTACCGCCTGGATCATGGAGCGGTCAAAAATGGAGATGGAGAGGGTGCGAGCATCTTCTGCCACGACGTTGGCCAACTGTTTCAGCGGAGTGGCAGCACCGTAATACTCAACCTGGATGCCGTCGAGCAGGCTCGGGTGAGCGCGGCCGGTACGGATCTTGGACATTTGAGTCTTGAGCGCTTCTACGCTCTTGCCCATACGGTCCTTGGCGTCGTTTTTAATCTCGTTGATCACAGTGGTTTTCCTTTTGGCGAACGAGCCGCTACACGGCCCGTGTCTATCTTATTTACTGACGTGATGGATAGGATAAGAGCGCCAGGTGGCTCACTTTTATCTTATTTACCAACGTGGTGGATCAGAGTGCCTTCCGGTTCACCCATGACAACCCGGCGCAGGGCACCCGGTTTGTTCATGTTGAACACGCGGATCGGCAGATCATGGTCACGTGCCAGGGTAAAGGCAGCAAGATCCATCACCTTGAGCTCTTTTTCAAGAACTTCATCATAACTCAGTTCATGATACAGCACGGCATCCGGATTCTTGACCGGATCTTCGTTGTATACACCATCAACCTTGGTGGCTTTGAGCACCACGTCAGCTTCGATCTCGATCCCGCGCAGGCAAGCCGCAGAATCGGTAGTGAAGAAGGGGTTGCCGGTACCGGCAGAGAAGATAACGACTTTGCCAGCACGCAGCTGGCTGATTGCCTCGGCCCAACTGTAGGAGTCGCAGACGCCTTGCAGGGAGATGGCAGACATCAGACGGGCATTCACATAAGCACGATGCAGGGCATCACGCATGGCCAGACCGTTCATCACGGTTGCCAGCATACCCATGTGGTCGCCCACCACGCGGTTCATGCCCGCTTTGGCAAGACCGGCACCACGGAACAGGTTGCCGCCACCGATGACCAGACCGACCTGAACACCCAACTCAACCAGTTCTTTGATCTCTTGGGCCATCCGCTCCAGCACCGCCGGATCAATGCCGAAACCCTCGGATCCTTGCAGGGCTTCACCACTCAACTTCAGAAGAACACGTCTGTATGCAGGTTTGGGATTGGTACTCATGTCACTGATTCCTGGTCATATAAAGACCGCGACATAAGTCGCGGTCTGGGGAAACGGAAAAAACCGGTTCGATTAGGCCTTTTGAGCGGCCGCGATTTGGGCTGCAACTTCAGCAGCGAAATCGGTCTCTTGCTTCTCGATGCCTTCGCCCACTTCGAAACGGGTGAAGGAGACAACGTCAGCGCCTTCTTTCTTCAGCAGCTCGGCAACGGTCATGGAAGGATCTTTCACGAACGGTTGACCAGTCAGGGAAACCTCACCGGTGAACTTCTTCATGCGGCCTTCAACCATCTTCTCGGCGATCTCTTTCGGCTTGCCGGAGTTGATGGCGATGTCGATCTGGATTTCGCGCTCTTTGGCAACGACTTCAGCAGACACGTCTTCAGGCTTGACGAATTGCGGGCTGTTGGCAGCAACGTGCATGGCCAGATCTTTGGCCAGCTCGGCAGAACCACCGGTCAGCTTGGTGATAACACCAATGCGGGAACCGTGAACGTAGGTACCCAGGTTGTCACCTTCAACCAGCATCACGCGACGCAGGTTCATGTTCTCACCGATCTTGGCGATCAGGTTGGTGATGGTCAGCTCGACGGATTCGCCGTTACCGAAGTCAGCGGCTTTCAGCGCGTCAACGTCAGCAATTTTCTGGGTCGCAGCGATGTCAGCGATCTTCTGGCCCATTGCCATGAAGCTGGCATCTTTGGCGACGAAGTCGGTTTCGCTGTTCAGCTCGATCATGACGGCAACGTTGCCTTCGGTGCGAGCAAAGATAACGCCTTCAGCGGCGATACGGCCAGCTTTCTTGGCGGCTTTGGCCTGACCGGATTTGCGCATGTTCTCAATTGCCAGCTCGATATCACCAGCAGCTTCTTCCAGTGCTTTTTTGCAATCCATCATGCCAGCGGCAGTGCGCTCGCGCAGTTCTTTTACCAGGGCGGCAGTAACGTTAGCCATGTCCAGTATCCTCGGTCTTGAATTGACAAGAAACAGGGGCCACAAGGGCCCCTGCTAACCAATTACATCAGCTTGGTTAATAAGGGCTTTACAGTCCTTATCAATTACTCAGCTTCAACGAAGCCATCTTGTTCGGCTTGAACAACGATGTCCTGAGCGCGAGCTTCCAGTACGGTGTCAGCAGCAGCATTCAGGTACAGCTGTACGGCACGGATAGCGTCGTCGTTACCCGGGATGACATAGTCAACGCCGTCCGGGTTGGAGTTGGTATCAACGATGGAAACTACCGGGATACCCAGGTTATTGGCTTCTTTGATAGCGATATGCTCGTGGTCGGCATCGACAACGAACAGAACGTCAGGCAGGCCGCCCATGTTCTTGATACCACCCAGGCTCTTCTCCAGCTTTTCCATTTCGCGAGTACGCATCAGCGCCTCTTTCTTGGTCAGCTTGTCGAAGGTACCGTCCTGGCTCTGGGTTTCCAGATCTTTCAGGCGCTTGATAGACTGACGAACGGTTTTCCAGTTGGTCAGCATACCGCCCAGCCAGCGGTGGTTTACATAGAACTGGTCGCAACGCTCAGCGGCTTCTTTTACGGCTTCAGACGCGGCACGCTTGGTACCAACGAACAGTACCTTGCCTTTCTTGGCAGCTACGGAGCTGATGAAGTTCATGGCATCGTCAAACATCGGAACGGTTTTTTCCAGGTTGATGATGTGAACTTTGCTGCGGGCACCGAAGATGTAGGATTTCATTTTCGGGTTCCAGTAACGAGTCTGGTGACCGAAGTGAACGCCGGCTTGCAGCATGTCGCGCATAGAAACTTTAGCCATTTTATACCTCTGTATTGGGGTTAGGCCTCCACACATCCCATATAACCGACCCGTTAAGGCACCCCGGCATATGTGTCGATGTGTGTGTGTTGTTTAAGTAAGGGTGATGAAATCGGGACGCAAGTTCCCCATTCCGGCGCGCTTTATACCATAACTTTGTTCAGGACACCACCGGCCAACACCCTAAACAGGTGTAAATATGGATCCCGCCAGAGGATGCTGCGACGCCGATTTGACGTTGTGATGACAATCACACTGGAAGTACGCGGGGGTTGCGGATAAAATTTTGCCCTGATTGCAAACGCATCTATTTTTCATTACCTGTCCTGTCTGCCCTCGCAGGCCCAGCGGCAGGCCGCAAGAGAGATCCCATGTCCATTAAAATCAAGACACCGGAAGAGATTGAAAAGATGCGCGTTGCCGGCCAATTGGCCGCCGATGTGCTGGTCATGATTGCGCCCCATGTCAAAGCTGGCGTCACCACTGACGAACTGAACACCCTCTGCCACGACTATATTGTCGACGTACAACAGGCTGTTCCAGCTCCGCTCAACTACCACGGCTTCCCCAAATCCATCTGCACCTCGGTGAACGATGTGATCTGCCACGGTATCCCGAATCACAAGAAGCTGCGCGATGGCGACATCATCAACCTGGATATCACCGTTATCAAGGATGGTTACCACGGTGACACCTCGGCCATGTTCATCGTGGGCGAGACCACCCCGCTGCGCCGCCAGCTCTGCAAGGTTGCGCAAGAGAGCCTCTACGCCGCCATCAAGAAGGTGCGTCCGGGTGCCTGCATCACCGAGATTGGCGCTGTTATTCAGCCCATCGTCGAGAAGGCCGGTTTCTCCGTGGTGCGTGACTACTGCGGTCACGGCATCGGTGCCGAGTTCCACGAAGAGCCGCAGATCCTCCACTACCGCAACAGCGGCAAGCTGGAGCTGAAAGCGGGCATGTGCTTCACCATCGAGCCCATGGTCAACAGCAAGAAGTATCACTGCAAGGTCAATCCGAAGGATGGCTGGACCGTGACCACCAAGGATGGCGGCGACTCCGCCCAGTGGGAACACACCCTGCTGGTGACCGATGATGGCTGCGAGGTGCTCACCCTGCGCCCCGATGACACTATCGACCGCTTCATCAAACACAGCTAACATCGAACCCCGGCCCTGAACTTCCAAAGCGCCGGGGTTTTTACTTCTGTTTCAGCCGTTTGCCTGCCACTTGCGTGTGAGATGCCATGGACGCCAGCCTGCTTTCCCCCCATTTGTTACCCGATGACCAGCTCACTCGCGACAACTGCAAAGAGTACCTGAGCCGCTTTCTCGGCTGGCTGCACGCCCGTTTTGATGCCGGCGACAACATCATCGAGCTGGTGGCCACCCGCTCCGAGTACATGGATCAGCTGCTCTACCGGTTGTGGCAGAAATTCGGCTTTGACAAGAGCGATTTGACCCTCATTGCGGTTGGGGGCTATGGCCGCGGTGAGCTGCACCCCCACTCCGATATCGACCTGCTGATCCTCTATGATGGCGACGAGCTGGACGAGGTGTTGGGGCTGCGGATCGGCGAGTTCATCACCTTGCTGTGGGATCTCAAGCTGGAGGTGGGTCAGGCGGTGCGCAACGTGGCTGAGTGTCTCGAGCAGGGGCGCGCCGATATTACGGTCGCCACCAACCTGATCGAAGCGCGCTACATCACAGGTCGCCAGGAGGGATTCCAGCAGCTCAAAGAGGCCACCGGCCCACAGCACTTCTGGCCAAGCGAAGCCTTCTTTCGCGCCAAGCGCCAGGAGCAGGCTGAACGTCATCAGCAGTTTCTCGGCACCGCCTACAAGCTGGAGCCGGATCTCAAAAGCAATCCGGGCGGCCTGCGGGATATTCAAACCCTCGCCTGGGTCGCCCGCCGCCACTTCGGCGCCACTACCTTGTTCGAGATGACCAGCCACGGCTTTCTCAACCGCGCCGAGTACCGCGAGCTGCTCGACTGCCAGAATTTTCTCTGGAAAGTGCGCTTTGCCCTGCATATGGCCATCAATAAGGGGGATAACCGCCTGCTGTTCGATCGCCAGCGCACCGTGGCCCAGATGTTGGGGTTCGAGGGGGAAGGCAACACTCCGGTCGAGCAGATGATGAAGCGCTTCTATCAGACGGTGCGGCGGGTCTCGGAGCTCAACGAGATGCTGCTGCAGCTGTTTGACGAGGCGATCCTCGGCAACACCGCCATGGATGTGCGCCGCCTCTCCGACGAGTTCCAGCTTCGTGGCCGCCTCATCGATGCGGTGGATGCGGAGCTGTTTAGCCGTGAACCAGCCGCCATCCTGCGCCTCTTCTATCAGATGGCCCAGCATCCCGAGATTGCGGGCATCCACTCGGCCACCTTGCGCCAACTGCGCGAGGCGCGCCGCAAACTCAACTGCTGGTTGCAGGACTTGCCTGACTGCCGTCGCCTCTTTATGGCCCTGCTGCGCCACCCCAACGGCATCGGCCTGCCGCTCACCCTGATGCACAAATACGGCATCCTCGCCGCCTATCTGCCGCAGTGGAACCTGATCGTCGGCCAGATGCAGTTCGATATGTTCCACGCCTACACGGTGGATGAGCACACCCACCGGCTGCTCAAGAACATTCACCAGTTCCCCAATCCGGCCAGTCGCCAGAGCCACCCGCTCTGCCACGAGGTCTTCACCCGGCTGCGCAAACCGGAGCTGCTCAGCATCGCGGCCCTGTTCCACGACATCGCCAAGGGGCGGCGCGGCGATCACTCGGAGCTCGGCGCCGTCGATGCGCTGGAGTTCTGCCAGCTGCACGGTCTGGATCGCTACGAGAGCCGACTGGTCGCCTGGCTGGTGCGCCACCATCTGTTGATGTCGGTCACCGCCCAGCGCCGTGACATCTATGACCCCGACGTGGTCACCGACTTTGCCCAGAAGGTGCGCGACGAGCAGCATCTCGACCTGCTCTACTGCCTCACCGTGGCCGATATCTGCGCCACCAACGATACCTTGTGGAACGACTGGAAGGGCACCCTGCTGCGGGAGCTCTACTTCGCGACCCAGAAGGCGCTGCGCCAGGGGTTGGAGAACCCGCCCGACATGCGGCTGCGCATTCGCGAAAACCAGCGTCAGGCCAAGCAACTGCTTGCGCAACGGGATGTATCGGAAGAAGCGATCAACCAGCTCTGGGCCGATTTCAAGGCCGACTACTTCCTGCGTCACAGCCCGGAGCAGATCGCCTGGCACTGCCGCCACATCATCGAGCATGGCGACAATCCGGCACCGCTGGTGATCATCGGCAAACATCCGACCCGCGGCGGCAGCGAGGTATTTATCTACTGCCGCGATACCCCGAATCTGTTTGCCACCGTGGCCTCGGCGCTGGATCAGAAGAACCTCAACATCCACGACGCCCAGATCATGAACTCGCGCAGCAACTATGTGCTCGATACCTTCGTGGTTCTGGAGCCAAGCGGCGAACCCATCAGCCCCAACCGCACCGCCACCATCAAGAAAGCGCTGGAGAAGGCGCTGCAGGAGCCGGGCAAGCTGGTGCTGCGCAACAAGCCGCTGTCGCGGCGCCACCGTCAGTTCAGCGTGCCGACCCGGGTGGTCTTTCTGCCCCGCTCTTCGCCCACTAAAGGGGAGAGCCGTCACACCCTGATGGAGCTGACTGCCCTCGATACCCCCGGCCTGCTGGCGCGGATCGGTGCCGTTTTCCAGCAGTGCGGACTGTCGCTGCACGCCGCCAAAATTGCCACCTTCGGCGAGCGGGTCGAGGACTTTTTCAGCCTGACCAGCCTCGATGGCGAGCCACTGACGGCGGAGCAGCAAAAACAGCTGGAAGAGCGACTGGTACACCAACTCAACCCCCAGCAGTCGGTGCTGGATTAAGCGAAGAGTGATTCGAAAGAGGCTGGTTGTCGGGCGTTTTTTGCCATGCCAAACAACTGGTTGGCACACACCGGATGAAGAAATGGCCGCTGGCTGGAAGAATTCCGGTCAACCCCTTAAAAACAGTCGGAAAAGTGTGATACAACAAACAGAATTTTTTAAAGGAAACCTGTCATGACCGAGTTGCAACAGATCATTGAAGCGGCCTTCGAGCGCCGCGACACCATTACTCCGGGCTCCGTGGATAGCGCCACCAAGTCCGCCATCCTGCAAGCCATCGACCTGCTGGACTCCGGCAAGGCGCGGGTTGCCGAGAAGATCGCCGGTGAGTGGGTTGTCCATCAGTGGTTGAAGAAAGCGGTACTGCTCTACTTCCGCATCAACGACAACGGCATCATCAAGGGCGACGATGCCCAGTACTACGACAAGGTTCCCCTCAAATTCTCCAACTACACTGCCGAGCAGTTCAAGGAAGCGGGTGTGCGCGTGGTGCCGCCGGCAACAGCCCGCAAAGGCTCCTTTATCGCCCCCAATACCGTGCTGATGCCCTCCTACGTCAACATCGGCGCCTTCGTTGACGAAGGTACCATGGTCGATACCTGGGCCACTGTCGGCTCTTGCGCCCAGATCGGTAAGAACGTCCACCTCTCCGGCGGCGTCGGCATCGGCGGCGTACTGGAACCGCTGCAGGCCAACCCGACCATCATCGAAGACAACTGCTTTATCGGTGCCCGCTCCGAAGTGGTTGAAGGGGTGATCGTCGAGGAAGGTTCCGTCATCTCCATGGGCGTCTTCATCGGCCAGTCCACCCGCATCTATGACCGCGAAACCGGCGAGATCCACTACGGCCGCGTACCGGCTGGCTCCGTGGTCGTCTCCGGCTCCCTGCCCTCCAAATGCGGCAAGTACAGCCTCTACGCAGCGGTGATCGTCAAGAAGGTCGATGCCAAAACCCGCGCCAAAGTCGGCATCAACGCCCTGCTGCGCTCCATCGACGAGTAATCAGCATTGCTGTGATCAAAAGGGCGCCTGATGGCGCCCTTTTGATTTTGGCGTCCCTGTCACAGGCAAGCCATGAGGCATCGGTTAAGATGGATGGGACAGGATCGTTTCAAACCGAGGAAGCCTGATGTACGAGAATCTGAAGAGCCTGGGGATCCAGGATCCCGCCTCCGTCGACAGCTACACCCTGCGCCAGGAGGCCAACCACGACATCCTCAAGATCTACTTCAAGAAGCAGAAGGGCGAGTTCTTCGCCAAGAGTGTCAAATTCAAATACCCGCGCCAGCGCAAAACCATGCTGGTTGACTCCGGCACCCATGAGTACAAGGATGTCACCGAGATCAACGCCAACCTCAAGTATGTGGTGGATGAGCTGGACAACCTGACCCAGGGCGTCCATCAGCAGGCCGACCCGGACATCAAGCAGAAGATCCTGCGCGACCTGCGCCATCTGGAAAAAGTGGTACAAAACAAGATCAGCGAAATCGAGCGGGATCTGGAGAAACTCTAATCCCCTCGACTCGACGAAAGAGCGCCCAGATGGCGCTCTTTTTATTGGCTGATTACTGGATGGCTTTATCTGGCTATAAGGTTGATCTGGTGATGGTGTGCGATAAGGCGAGCGAGGCACAACGCCGACAGAAGGTATCCCGTTACACATCGCATCTTGGGCAAAGAGACTCCTGCCGAGCTCGACCTGCTGTGACTCGCATGATCCATAACCAGAAATAGCAAGAGGGAGGCTTTCGCCTCCCTCTTCAAGAACTCTGGTATTCAGGCAACATAATTAGTTGCTCTTCATCCAGATGTCCATGTCGGTTTTCAGGTTGTCGGACTTGGTACCGAAGATGGCTTGAACGCCGGAACCAGCCACTACCACACCGGCAGCACCCAGTTTCTTCAGACCAGCCTGGTCAACCTTGGCAACATCTTTCACACCAACACGCAGACGGGTGATGCAGGCATCCAGAGAAGCGATGTTCTCTTTACCACCGAAGGCGGCAACCAGAGCAGCAGACATCTCGTCTTTGCCTTGGCCAACGGCCTCTTCAGCAGTCTCGTCTTCACGACCCGGGGTTTTCAGGTTCATGGCACGGATAACGAAGCTGAATACGACGTAGTAGATGGCCGCGTAAACCAGACCCAGACCTACCAGCAGCAGCATGTTGTCGGCACGCGGAGATTGCACCACAAAGTCGATGAAGCCGTTGGAGAAGGTGTGACCGTGTACGATACCCAGAGAGTTGGTCAGCACATAAGCCAGACCAGCCAGTACAGCGTGGATTGCGTACAGAACCGGAGCGATGAACAGGAAGGAGAATTCAATCGGCTCGGTGATACCGGTCAGGAAAGAGGTCAGGGCAGCAGAGGCCATGATACCAACGATCTTGGCGCGGTTTTCCGGCTTGGCAGCGTGAGCGATGGCGAACGCAGCAGCAGGCAGACCGAACATTTTGAACAGGTAGCCACCAGCCAGCTGACCAAAGCCGTTACCGGCAGCGCGGGACGCGTCATCAGCAGTCAGGAAGCAGGTCATGATACCGTGAACAGTTTCACCGGCACCGTTGACACAGGTACCAGCCTGATAGAAGAACGGTACGTTCCAGATGTGGTGCAGACCGAACGGGATCAGGGAGCGCTCAACCACGCCGTAGATACCGAAGGCCAGTACCGGGTTCTGGTTGGCAGCCCAGTCAGAGAAGGCACCGATGGCGCCACCCACTGGTGGCCAAATCACGGACAGGATGACACCCAGACCGATGGAGAGGAAACCGGTGATGATGGGTACGGCACGTTTGCCCGCGAAGAAGCCCAGGTACTCTGGCAGCTGGATCTTGTAGAAACGGTTGAACGCCCAGGCAGCGATACCACCGGCCAGGATACCACCCAGCACGCCGGTTTCGATGGTTTCAACACCCATCACAGGTGCCATGACCTTCAGGGTTGCGACCATGATGCCGTAGCCAACGATAGCTGACAGACCGGATACACCGTCGTTATTGGTAAAGCCCAGAGCAACACCCACTGCGAACAGCAGGGCCATCTGGCCAAATACGGAACCACCGGCTTGCTCCATCAATTGGGAGACAATTTCCGGCATCCAGCTGAAGTGGGCAGCACCCACCCCCAGCAGAATACCTGCGACTGGCAAGACTGATACTGGCAGCATCAGCGCCTTACCAACCTTTTGCAGATTAGAGAAAGCATTTTTGAACATTGTGTGCGCTCCTGAATGGATTGTCGTCCCTGAACGATCTATCTGGATGAAATAAGCACTGATTCATTCAGATATCTTCGAGTCGGGCTTGTTTATTTTGACCATCAGAATATAACCCAGCGGGTCATAAATTGCTGCTTTCGAAGGTGGGGGAATATTGAATTTGGAGGGAAGATCACAACTTTACAATTCATAAAAAACAAGATGATAATCCGCAATGTAACACTACCACAGATAAAATAAAATAATCGTATCATAGTGTGCCAACAACAATTCACATGGTATCACATAAATTCAAAATGTAACTAAATGTAACGTGTTGAATTGTTTTCCATGGTACTACGGGCACCCAGTATGACCACAAATGACTTACCTGACAAACACAACCCAAGCATGAACGACTGACAGCTGAGTTGTTACTCATAACTATAATAGGGGGCTCTACGGCCCCCTAGAAAAATTTTATATGATGTCCTCGTATGTGCAAGTTATGAGACATTACTATTTGTTAGTAATACCACGCACCTGCTAAACACATACTCCCTCAGAGATCCCCTCATTTTTAGAGACTCAAATAATTCCAAGTGTGCGGGTATATAAGCGGTGTTGCTTCAGGTAGTAGATAAATTTATCCATCAACAAGACCGCATTGGCTTCTTTCATTTTAGGTAGCAACTGGTAATAGATGACCCCTTGCCGAAAGAACGAATAGGTTCGGCTCTTGCTGGTATTGACCTTGATCGTTCTCTCTA
>NZ_JBFODM010000020.1:0-6230 GCF_040908325.1 Aeromonas sp. R4-1 | reverse complement strand
CAGGGCGAGAGCGTGAACATATTGTTAAATTGACTTCAATTCAGCCAGCCCTGAATCCAATACCTTTTCCAGATATGGGCTGCTCATGCCCGCAAATTGCTGCTTCTTCCGCAAGCTTGCCTTACGGCTGGTTTCGGCTCGCAGCATGTTTTGCGCCATGTGTCGTGCACAGGCCAATATTTGAGGGGCATCACCTCGATATATCTGGCAGGCATCCTCATTCATCACGACATCCAGAACCCAGTGCAGGCTATTTTCAATTGCCCAGTGCCCTCGTACCGCTGAAGCAAACTGCTCTGGTGTCAGTTCAGCCGAGCTGATGTAGTAGCGATACTCCATCGAAAATTTTTCCATATTTTCAATTCGATAGGATATTGCGACACCGACAGTCTTCAGCGATTTCCACTCTGGAAATTGCTCTGATAGTGCTCCGGCTGGTAACACATGGTACTCGCGGCCATCGATGCGACCGTGCTCTTTCTCGACACTGAGCGTTTCTTCACTCAGCGGCTTCTTGGTCGACTCGGCCAGAGCTGCGCGTACTGCATTATGCAGTGTGGGCTGGTTACCTTTTACCGCCAGCAAGTAGTCGCCACCGCCCTTGACTATGGTTGAGGCTATTCCAGTCTGGCAGCCCATGGCATCGATGGATACCAGGCAGCCTTTTATATCGAGGAGTGCCAGTAATTCAGGAATGGCGGTGATTTCGTTAGATTTCTCATCTGTTTTGACTTGCCCGAGCACCAGACGATTCTCAGCGGCAAAGGCACTGACCATATGAATGGTAGACTGACGACTGTCTCGGTCGTAAGAGCTGCGTAAGGTCTTGCCGTCAATGGCAATCAGCTCACCATCGGTACGTTCTGATGTTGCTTGCATCCAGCGGACGAAGGCGTTCTGGAATTGCTCCGGTTGAATACGGGAGATGATCCTGGCTATGGTGTCGTGAACAGGTAATCCGTTATGAAACAATCCATTACGCTGAAACCATTCCAGATGTGCCTCGCCGAAAAGCTCGATATCTTCCCAACCTTGAGCTCCACCAATAGCAGCACAGACGGTGAGAAAAACCACATCGAAGAAGGGGTACGCGATTTTGGTTGTCTGACGAGGGTCTTCAAGTTCGGAGAAGAATTGGGTAAATGCCGCTTGATGGTTCATGACGAAACTCCCGTAAAAGAGAGTATAAGATCACACCCTGTTCGGTCGGTCAAATCCTCGTGCCCTGCTTAAAAAACGTTCGCGATCTTGCCCTGCCCTGCACTCCCCACCCGTATCACCTCTCGCCTTATCTTCCGGCCACATCGCTGGGCGCGGTTGGCCCAAGGTGCTAACGTGAATACGCCAGCTGTGCATCTGTCTCGGATGCTCAGGAGAGGCCGACCGTTCACTGCCGCAACTGCGCGGATGAACCTGCATGACTTACATCTTTGAGGGATTATCTATGTCCAGGAATGCTGCTCTGCTCATCACCCTGACCCTGCTCGGTATCGCTCCTGCCCACGCCATCAGCGCCAAATATGCCGAGCAACTGGAGCGATCCGGCTGCACCCAGGTCACCGAGGCGCAGGGCTGTAACATTCACAAAACCAAAGCGGAAAATGCCAAGGCGGGATTTGGCATGGCCGCCCCGGCCACGGAGGGCGGTCTGAATCTGAGCTATGAGCAGAAGCTGGAGCGCTCGGGTTGCACTCAGGTGAGCGAGCTTAATGGCTGCGATATCAACAAAACCAAGGCTGAGAACGCGGCTGCCGGTGTTGGCAATGCTCCGGCCGCGGCAACCAGCGGCAGCCCCTATACGGGCAACTGGATCGCCACCTTCCCCCAAACCGGCGCCACCGTGGCCAATATCCGCATCGATGGCAAGGATCAGGTGTGGGTCAACGACAAGAAGGTCAATGCCAAGAAATCCGATGGCGCGCTGGTGTTCAAGGATGGCATGGTCATCTACACCATTCAGGGGGATCGCCGCATCAAGGGTGAAGATGGCTGGGTCGATAATGATGCCGGCACCAATGGGCCCATCAACGCCAAGTAAACAGCTGACCACGAAATGACGGGGAGCGCGGCCTCCCCGTTTCACACCTGATTGCCCATCTCTTCCAATGACCAGCTCCGCCAGTGAGGGGCCAGAATCAAAACCTCCTGCTCCAGCCAAGTCCCGTCTGTGATCAGCTTCTCAAGCCAGGGAACGCCTGCCGGCGAGCCATAATCATCGACCTGATCAGCCTGCGTCGTCACACGCCAGGGCACCTTGCCACTGCCCGCCGCAAAGGTGCGTACCGGACGGGCGTAATGATCCAGATAAGGTTGCAGTTCACAGGGAAGCCAGAGCATGACCGGTCGATTTAGCTCGCGCGCCAGCTCGACGGCAATATCGATACCCCGTTGATCGAGATCGCCAAAATGTGCCCACTGCACGCCCGCAGGCAGCAGCGGGATCAGCTGCTTGGCCAGGGTGGTATTGCGACCGGGGGCAAAAAGCAGCAGTTGCCCAGGTTGCAGCGGGTAGTCGACAAAGGCCCCCTTGTTCTCCACCGTAATGACCCGCTCCCCTTGCCAGCCGATGGTCGCCAGCGTGCCCAGAGTCCGCTCCGGCAACGCCAATTCCCCCAGCAGCGCCATTATTGCCGTCATATCGTGCTGCTGACCGTGCCGATCGACCAGTGAGAGCGGTTCGAGGGTACGGATGCGGATCACCTCATCCTGCGTGAGCGCCAAGTTCGCAAGCTGTGGCGCTGCAAGGGATGCTGATCGCGGATGCTTGCTGTCCCCATGCCAGAGGGCATAAAAGCAGGCCTGATTGAGCCGTGCAGGCAAACTCACTCCCATTCGTTGCAACTGCTCACGCTTGTCCGGTTCAGGGGGCGCTGCCCGAGCCAGTTGTCCGGTCAGATAAGTCCGCCCCGCTTCGGTCAATATATGACGGGAACTGCGCCCAACTGACTCGACTCCGCCCACCGCCTGCAACAACTCCTTCAACTCGCGGCCATGCCGACTCTCAAGGGAGCACCCCTTCTCGTTCTGGCTATCGAGCAACTTTGCACAGAGCGCCTGTATCTGCACCTCATCAAACAGCGACATCCTCACCTCTCCATGTGGCTTCATATGACGAAGTAGAGGTGATTTTCCCTGTCATTACCGTGACCGGCTTCGCAAGCGGTCCTTATCAGCCCCGCCATGCATGGCCCGTTACTGGTAAACCTGCCACAAAGGGCGCAAGCTGGTTTGATATAGAGATACACTGCGCTCTTCGCGGCACGACAACGCGATACCCGCTTTCACAAGGGCTTGCCATGACCGACGCCACAGACCCATCGCCATCCTCTTCCTGGCATCTTTCGGATATCCGCGAGCTGGCGCACCTGCTGACTCTGGCGCTGCCCGCCGCGGTAGAGATCACCGAAGCGGTACATCAGGCGGTACTGAGCGGTATGGGGCTCAAGGGACGGGATGAGGGAAAAACAGCCGGGATCACCGGGCTGGTCCACAAGGGGGTACATGGCGCCGCCAACAGCCTAAGCAGCGGCATCAACCAACTGCTCAGCCGCATGCCAGCCACACCGCCGCCCCACCAGATCCCCGAAACCCCGAAACGTGCGGCCCTGATCGCCACGCTCAACGGCGTGTTGGGGGACAAGCTGGTCGAGCACCACAATGCCCTCGCCACCCCCATGACACTGCGCTATCAGGGCAAGCCCCTCGATTGGCAAGCGATGCCGGAGGATCTACCCCGCGAGGGACGGGTGCTGCTGATGATCCATGGCCTCTGCATGAACGATCTGCAGTGGCAGACCGAGCATCAAGGCAAGCCGGTCAATCACGGAGAGCAACTTGCCAACGCGCTTGGCTATCAGCCTCTTTACCTGCGCTACAACTCGGGCCTGCCCATCGCACAGAACGGGCAGGCGCTGGCCCTGTTGCTGGAACAGCTGTTCGCCCACTGGCCGGGAGAGCTCAAAGAGATAACGATAATGGGCTATAGCATGGGGGGACTGGTTGCACGCAGCGCCTGCCACCATGCCGGCGTGGCCGGGCTCACCTGGCCTGCACACCTTGCCAACCTGATATTTCTCGGCACACCACACCACGGCGCACCGCTCGAACATGCCGGTCACTGGCTGGAGCAGTTGCTGCCCACCACCGCCTACAGCGAGCCCTTCGTCAGACTGGCACGGCTGCGCAGTGCTGGCATCAAGGATCTGCGCCACGGCAAGGTGATCGAGACGCTCGCCCCACCCGATCCCGCCGCGCCCTTGCGCGATCCCCGCGTCCCACTCCCCTTGCCCTGCAGCGTCAACTGCTATGCCATTGCCGCGACTACCGCCGCCAAGCGCAGCCTGCTGGCCGACCGGTTGATTGGCGATGGACTGGTGCCCCTTCGTAGCGCCCTAGGCCAGCACAGCGAGGCGCGCCATCAGCTTGCCTTTATTCCTGCCCATACCCTGATTGTCTATCGCACCAGCCATATGGCCCTGCTCGCCAGCCCGCAGGTTGGCCAGCAACTGCTGCGCTGGCTCAGCCCCTTGCAGTTATAGCGAGCTGGCTATTAAAGCAACAGAGTGCTGGTTCACAAAGGAGCCCTGTGGCACTCTGGGAGGTCAAAGGAAAGACCCACACTGACACCTGATGTGTCCCCACTGCAAAGGAGCGCCACCGATGGCCAAAGCAAGCAAGAAAGAGATCAAGAAGAAGATCGCCGCTCGTCTTGAGAAAATTGCCAAGCATGAAGGCAAGATCAAGAAGCTGAAGAAGGCCCTGAAGTAGGGCCCATCGCATAAGAAAAACCGCCAGCTGGCGGTTTTTTCATCTCCTTTTCGCCCCTTTACCATCGTTTTGATACCAATGGCCTTGATGTAAACGCCTCAAGCGCACCTCAGCAGAACAACCCGACTGAAGCCACGCACGTTCTCATCGCTGATATTTGGGCTAACAGCGCCAATCGGGCGCCTCGCCCATCCTTACCAGCAACTACCTTCAACGGAGTGTTTGATATGAGCCAGCAGTGGAGCGCCATATGTACTCTTACACCCTCACCTTCAAGGAAGATGTCGATCGCCTGACCGCCCCCGAGCAAGAGATCACCTTGCAGAGCCCCGCTCAGGCGGGGGATTTTATTATCCTCTCCGACGGCAGCCGCCATCAGGTGATGTTTGTCACCCACAGGGCCAACTACAGCAGCCTCTATCTCGATAAAGGGGTCAGGGTGCCGCAAAGCTAGCGAATCATCTGTCAGTTAGCGAAAGCAAAAGAGCGGCACCTAGCCGCTCTTTGATCTCTCTTTATGTGGATTTGCTGTCACAGCACCTTGATCACCGGTTGGTGCACTATCTCGACGTCGTCTTTATAAACCACCAGCTCACCCGGTGGCACGCCTCGCTCACCCAATACGGTTACAACGCACTCGTAGCGATAGGGGCCGCTCGTGAAGAGATAGGTATGATTGCCCCCCGTCCCCTCCACTCTGACGGTGCCATTTTTCAGCACCAGATCCGGCTTGTCGGCGAGCGTCTTGCCCTTGGCCCAGGAGGCGTAGCGATAGTGGCCATCGTCCAACTCGTCGATGCGGATGGTAAATTTCTCGGTCTGCCACATCAGCTCAGGGCTCTTGTACTCCCGCACACTGGGATGCAGACCGCTCTTCTGCCTGGCGATAAGCTCGGCTTTCAATTTGGCGGCCTGCGCAGCCTGATGATTGATACCGATCACCTTGCCATCAAAATCCATCCAGACCTCGCCACTGCCCAGCATGATGCCGCGCCAGCCCATGGTCTGCCAATCCTGCCCGACCCGGGAGGTTGCGATGCTTTTTAAAATGGCGTCATCAAATACCTCGTCAAAACGGGTCAGCATCTCCGCCGGGGTTTTGATGGCGGGAATGGGATACTCCTGCTTGAAAGGGTATTTCATTTGATTGGCAAGGGCCTGATGATCCCGGGCTTCAGCCGCATCGACCAACTGCTGCACAAAGGGGCGATATTCAGCCGGCAACTGCTCTTCGTCGGCTGATACGGGGAGAGCCTCAGAGATCCCCTCATTTTTAGAGACTCAAATAATTCCAAGTGTGCGGGTATATAAGCGGTGTTGCTTCAGGTAGTAGATAAATTTATCCATCAACAAGACCGCATTGGCTTCTTTCATTTTAGGTAGCAACTGGTAATAGATGACCCCTTGCCGAAAGAACGAATAGGTTCGGCTCTTGCTGGTATTGACCTTGATCGTTCTCTCTA
>NZ_JBFODM010000002.1:0-1204 GCF_040908325.1 Aeromonas sp. R4-1 | reverse complement strand
GCATTTACGGGAGAAAAAATCGGCTCAAACATGAAGAAATGAAATGACTGCGTCAGCCGAGAAGAATTTCCCCGCTTATTCGCACCTTCCCTAACAAACGAATGTCGACGTTGCTTCTCAAATCGATGTAGCTTGAATGGAACTAACTAACAAAACGTGGCATCCGCATTACTGATTCTTTTGTTATCTATTGGCACTATGGTACGCCATCACTGGCATGCGGGACTTGCGCTGGTTCAAAGGTGGTGCGCTATAATGCCTGTATATAAACACAGGCATTGTTACCATGAAGCTGTTAACCCCAGACCCATCACCCGCCGAGGTGACCATCCCGCTGTTCTTGCACCGCGCCTCTTGTGGCTTTCCCAGCCCAGCCAGCGACTATCTGGAAGGGAAGTTGGACCTCAACACCCACTGCGTGGCGCACCCTGCAGCCACCTTCTATCTGCGTGCCGAGGGGGAGAGCATGACCGGGGTTGGTATCTTTCCCGGTGACTTGCTGGTGGTCGATAAGAGCCTCACCCCGCGCCATGGTGATGTGGTGATTGCACTACTCGATGGCGGCTTCACGGTAAAGACCTTGCAGCTCAAGCCGAGGTTGCGGCTGTTGCCAGCCAATCCGGCGTTCGCGCCTATCGACCCTTGTGTGAGCCTCTCCCTGGAGTTGTTCGGAGTGGTCACCCATGTGATTGGCAATCTGAGGCAGCGTGATGGCTATAGCGCTCGTTGATGTAAACAACTTCTACGCCAGCTGTGAGCGGCTGTTTCGCCCTGAGCTGCGTGGCCGCCCGATCGTGGTGCTCTCCAACAACGATGGATGCGTGGTGTCGCGCAGCCCCGAAGCCAAGGCGCTGGGTATCAAGATGGCCGTGCCCTACTTCAAGATCCGCGAGCAGTTCGAGGCGGATGGCGGTGTGGCATTCAGCTCCAACTACGCGCTCTACGGCGATATGTCTGGCAGGGTGATGAGCACGTTGGAGACCATGGCCCCTGAGCTTGAGGTCTACTCCATCGATGAAGCGTTCATGGCGTTGTCGGAGTCGTTTGCCGGGGACCTGACAGCCTATGGGCAACAGATCCGGCAGCGAGTGTGGCAGTGGACCGGCCTCACGGTAGGGGTTGGGATCGGCCCCACCAAGACCCTCGCCAAGCTGGCCAACTATGCAGCCAAGAAGTGGCCTGCCACGGGCGGCGTCGTGGACTT
>NZ_JBFODM010000019.1:0-3902 GCF_040908325.1 Aeromonas sp. R4-1 | reverse complement strand
TAGAGAGAACGATCAAGGTCAATACCAGCAAGAGCCGAACCTATTCGTTCTTTCGGCAAGGGGTCATCTATTACCAGTTGCTACCTAAAATGAAAGAAGCCAATGCGGTCTTGTTGATGGATAAATTTATCTACTACCTGAAGCAACACCGCTTATATACCCGCACACTTGGAATTATTTGAGTCTCTAAAAATGAGGGGATCTCTGAGGTTATGACCCTAACAGTACATTTCTGTTGTAGCAGGGCTATCAGATAATGCGCTTGTGAGGGGGCGGCTTCTAACATGGTTTGACGCCGTTTGTTGTGAAAGTCCAAGAAGCCAGCCAGATCCGTACTCATGCTACTAGCGTGGGAATAGCGCCAGTTCTTATGATTACGCCAAATACCTTCACTTCTAAACGTGGGCACACCGCTTTCCGCTGACAAACCCGCCCCAGTAAAGAAGAGGATTGTGGGATGGTAGTGTTGGCCCGTTATCGCGGCTTGTACTTTTTTTTCTCTATGACGGCGCTGATGTCTTCGAGCACGGGAAGCTATTGGTTGCATACGACCACCTTTCGTTATGGCACGACCAGTCCACCCGATTGATTTGTTCCTGAACCAGGGGGGTTGGGGTCACACCTCATTGCTATGTTTCTGCTCACCTCATCGAGGTAAGAATGAGGGGGAGCGGCAGTTACCAGTTGAGATCAAACAAGCTGCGACTAATGGATGTAATTGCACTAGCAGACCTGGCACTTTGTTTACTGATGGGCTCGCTATGCATGAAAAACCAGTAGCGGTACTCCTGAGCAAAATGGTCACTTGCCTGCAAAACCGGTTCCCGGTAATCGCGTCTTATGCGCTCTGTTATGACCCGCTGTTCATCCAGATGCAGATCTTTGAGGCCAAAGCCATGTTGTCGGACACACCAGTCGAAAACACACAAAGCGGTTAACTGGTTGTATCGCCTAAACGGCCGGATTGAACTAATCAGTTAAAACAGTTCAGCCCCTCTGGCAAAGATACAGGGATTGGCCTCCTCCCTGATTTGGTTTCGCTGCACGCGCATGATGGTCCAGTCTAGGATTTGAACCATACCCTGGGTGGTCATGGAGGGGGGTTGATCAATGGCACGACTGACGAAACGATGGATTTGCAGGACTTTTCTTGTGGAAATCATGGTTGCTTACTCACACATTATTTAGCGCAAAGCACACTCGTGTAAGGAAGGTTTAGAAGCCTTGAAATAATGTTTGAGTAGTGGAAGCCCAGTGGGTACACAGAATTTTTCATGCACTAGCGTGTGTTTTATGCAGGATTTGGAATGTATATACTGAGCGACTCGGGTTGTATTTTGAGGCAATCCCCGCCTCATACTGGGCCTTTATAGAAGATAGAGTGTGTAATTGCATATTCCGGCCGATCATGAACACCGATTCCGGTTCAACGTGAACACCATTTCCGGACCAATGTGAACGCTCATTCCGGCTCAACCTGAACACTTTGCTCCTCCTTTCCGGAAACAGTGTTCAACATCCCGGAATCACTGTTCACATTCACCGGAATCATCCTTAACGCATTGATTTAACAACCTTTGATACGCTCTCCCTTTTGCCAGGGAAGAGCCTATGTCTGCCAAGAGGATTGCAATGCGTAAAATTCGTGAAGTGCTGCGACTGCGGCTGGAAGCTGACCTCTCTGTTCGCCAGATAAGTTGCTGCACCAAGGTCAGCGTTGGCTCCATCCAGAAACTCCTCAAAAGTGCCCAGACGCTCGGCCTGACCTGGCCCTTACCTAGCCAGCTTGATGATGGCCAACTGGCGGCCCTGTTCTATCCGCAGGCCGATACCACCATCTCGGCCCGCCATGTTGTACCGGATTGGCCCTCTGTCCATCAGGAGCTCAAGCGTAAGGGGGTCTCCAAACAACTGCTCTGGGAGGAGTACACCCAGCGCTATCCCAACAGCTGTTACAGCTACTCCCAGTTCTGCGACCGTTACAAATCCTGGTGTCAGTTGCAAAAGCGCTCCATGCGCCAGATCCACAAGGCGGGGGAAAAGCTCTTTATCGACTACTGCGGGCCCACGGTGCCCATCGCCTCGCCCTCCACGGGGGAGGTCCGTCAGGCCCAGATCTTTGTCGCCGTGCTTGGTGCGTCCAACTACACCTTTGCCGAGGCTACCTGGTCACAGTCACTGCCGGACTGGTTGCAAAGCCATGTCCGTGCCTTTGAGTTTTTCGGCGGTACACCTGCACTGCTGATCCCCGACAACCTCAAAAGCGGTGTCAGCAAGGCTTGCCGATACGATCCCGAGCTCAACCCCAGCTACCAGCAGTTGGCCGAGCACTATCAGGTGGCAGTGATGCCAGCTCGCCCTTACAAGCCCAAGGATAAAGCCAAGGCTGAGGTGGGTGTGCAGATCGTCGAGCGCTGGATCCTCGCCCGCTTGCGCCACCAGACCTTTTTCTCGCTGGCCGAGCTCAACCAGTGCATCCGGGCCTTGCTGGACGAACTCAACGAGCGCCCGTTCAAGCAACTGCCCGGTAACCGGCGCGAGGCGTTTGAGCAGTTGGACCGCCCGGCGCTGGGACCACTGCCGGTGCATCCCTATCGCTATGTCGCCATCAAAACGGTCAAGGTCAACATCGACTATCACGTCAGCTATGAGCAGCACCACTACTCGGTGCCACACCAGTATGTGGGCCAGCAACTGGAGCTCCATGCTGGCGACACTTTGCTTCAGGTCTATCACCAGCAACAGCTGGTCGCGAGCCATCCGCGTAAAACCATCCCGGGGATGAGCACGATCCCGGAGCACATGCCGGAACGCCACAGCAAGCAGCAACGCTGGACGCCAGGCCGTCTCAAGCAGTGGGCTGCTGATATCGGACCGGGCACCTTGTGCTGGGTGAGCGAACGGCTGGAAGAGAAAGCCCATGTCGAGCAGGCATACCGACTCTGCCTGGGGCTACTGAGTCTTAGCCGGGAGTATCCGCCATCACGGGTCGAGGCCTGCTGTCAGTTGGCTAATCGGGAAGGACTGGTGCGACTCAAACAGCTCAAGTCGGTGCTGACCAGTGGCCGCGACCAACTGCCCGAAAGCCCGCTGAGCTACCCAGAGTTACCGCAAGAGCACGAGAACATCCGTGGCCCCCAGAGCTTCCACTAAAGAGGATACGCCCCATGACCCAACAAACCCTGACCCGCCTGAGAAACCTGAAACTGACCGGCATGGCGGATGCAGTGCAACAACAACTGGAACAGGCCAGTACCTACGAAGGGCTGCCCTTCATCGAGCGTCTAAGCCTGCTGGTCGAACACGAACAACTGAGCCGGGAGCAACGTAAACAAGCTCGGCTAGTCAAGCAGGCGCGGCTCAAACTCCAAGCCACGGTGCAAGAGGTGGACTACCAGTCTGCACGCAACCTGGAGCGGTCACAGGTTGCAAACCTGGCCCAAGGAGAGTGGCTGCGCCGAGGCCAGAACCTGCTCATTACCGGCCCCTGTGGCTGTGGAAAAACCTACCTGGCTTGTGCGCTGGGCTACCAAGCCTGTCAGCAAGGGCATAGCACTCGTTACTACCGGCTGCCGCGTCTGCTACTTGAGCTGAGCCAGGCCAAGGTAGATGGCAGTTACGCCAGACTGCTGGGTCAACTGGCCAGGATAGAGCTACTGGTCCTCGATGACTGGGGACTGGAAGCGGTGAATGCCGAGCAGCGCAACGCCCTGCTGGAGATCATGGATGATCGGTACGGGAAATACTCGACGGTAGTAGTCAGTCAGCTGCCAACTGAAGAGTGGTACGCGAGCTTGGGTGACAACACCCTGGCAGATGCGATCCTGGACCGGCTGATGCACAACGCTCACCGGCTGTCACTGAAGGGAGAATCGATGAGAAAGAGGAGAAGTGAGTTGACC
>NZ_JBFODM010000018.1:0-77138 GCF_040908325.1 Aeromonas sp. R4-1 | reverse complement strand
TCTCGACTTGCCGCTGCGAGAGGACTTGCCGGGTCGCTTTTTTACGATGGAGACGCCGTAGTCATTCTTCAGTACATCGACGATGGCCTCAAAGAACTGGGCCTTCTGACTCATTAGCGCCAGCTGTTGCTCGAGTTCCTTGATGCGCTGTTCTGGCGTCTGGTTGTCGGGGTCAGGCATGGTGATGCTCCTGCCGGCACGTACAGAAGCCCCCTGGCTCCAATCTTGCCGACCATGTTTACGTAACCATACCAGAATGGTCGAATTGCCCTGAATGCCATATCGGGCTTGTGCTTGCTGGCAACTGAGCTCGCCTTTTTCAATCTGCTCGACCAGTGCCAGTTTAAAAGTCAGTGAGTAATCGCGCTGTGTCCGTTTCACACCTTGTCCCATCGGGTTCTCCATTTATTGGGGGGGAAAGGTGTAAACCATATTCAGGACGGGACACACGCAATAAAAAAGGAGCGATGATCGCTCCTTTTTGCTTTCTTGATCTGCCTGTTACCAACGTGACAGCACCATCTATATCAGCCCTTGTGCAACCAGGGGGTCAGTCGCAGCACGTCACCCTGCAGGCGCAGTTGCCCGGCAGCGAACGCGGCCAGTTGCTCATTGCTCAGCAGCAGGTGGCCTTCCTGCCAGGGCAGCGATTCCTGACGGGCGCCATCAATCAGATAAGCAGTGCCGCTCTGCTGCACCAGGGTAATGCGTACCCCTTCCATCTTCGGCAAGAAGTGCTTGCCGACCATGCCCGCCATCTTGTCGAGCAGCGACTGCATCTGCTGCTGACGGGCCGCCAGCTCCGCCAGCGGCAGTTCGGAGCCATTCGGTGCGTCGGCCATCACCTGTACCATCATATCGCAAGTGGCGTGCTCTTCTTTCAGGCCGACGGTCACGATCCCCTTGTCGAGGTTGAGATCCTCATCAAAAGGCAGGCGCAGTTCGCTATCGACCGTTACCTCGCCCGCGACCTCCTTGCTGTCGGTTGCAACCCGGGCAAAGGTGAGGCCGCAGCGCTGACCATTTTGCGGATCGGTCAGATAAAACCCCAATCTGGCGTGACCAAACTCCCCTTTGGCAAAGGTTTTCATCTGGCTGTAGAAGGTGCTGTATTGCAGCTCCAGCACCGGCTCAGCCAGCGCCAGCCCTGGCAGCAAGAGCGTGGTCAGCAGACTCTGGCGCACAGCCTTGGTCACTCCATATCGACGGGTCATTCAACGTCCTTTTGCATCATGCATTGAAATGGTTGGGGCCTTCTGTCACCTCGTTGACCTCTACCCCCACCCCACAGAGATCCCGATAGAGGATCCCCTTGCAGTTGAAATAGAGCGGTGCCACCCAGATAAGCCCCAACCCCATGGGGATCAGAGCCAGGAAGAAGAGCGCGGTCATCACGCCGTGGAACAGCACAATGCTGGGCCAGCCGCGTGCAAAGAGTTTGAGAGAGACCAGAATGGCCTGGGGCGGTGTCAGGCCGCGCTCCAGCACCAGCGGGACGGTAAAGAGCAACCCCATGCCGATCAGGGCCGAGGGGATGAAAGAGAGCACGGCGGGCAAGCCCAGCAGATCGAATAGCGGGCCAAACAGGCTGGTGAGCAGACTGCCAAGCAGGCTCAACATGCCGAGACGCACAAAGTGGCGGAAGAAGTCGAACACCTGGTTGGCTCTAGCGCGCACCCCGACTGACTGCTGCAACCCCAGCATATCGAGGGAGCTGGTCATGGGGGCCATCACCACCGTCATCAGCAGGCTCAGCACCATGGCCACATTCATCTGGCTGTCATCCCCCAGATAGGGCAACAACAGCACATTGCTGAGCAGGATCCAGATCGCCGTCACCCCGACAATCGCCAGCAGCAGGCCAAATCCGGTACGGCGGGTCTGTTGCCATCCCTCCTGGATGACCCCTTTCAGATCAAGGCGGTAGCCCTGGTTCAGAGACTGCTCAAGGGAGCCGCCAATACGCATTTTATTACTCAATTGACTATCCAATATCGAAAACGACCAAATCAGGTGGCACATTATAGCGATTTGGTCTGCTATTCGTAGCCGTTTTTCCTGCGCACTTGCGGCTAATTCGGGCCAAAAAGCCTTTAATTTCATGTGTCGGCTGCATAGAATGCGGCCCTCTTTCAACACGATGGCCACTGGCTGGGGTGAGACTGGCGGATGATGAACAATCCACAGGTAATTGTCGCGCTGAACAAGATCAGCAAAAAATACGATGGCAAGGTGATCCTGAGTGACCTTGACCTTGAAATCTATGACGGTGAATTTCTTACCCTGCTGGGCCCTTCCGGCTGTGGCAAGACCACCCTGCTGCGCCTGCTGGCCGGGCTCGAATCGGTCGATGGTGGCACCATCCATCTGGCCGGTGACGAGATCACCCATATCCCCGCCGAACACAGGCACATCAACACCGTGTTCCAGAGCTATGCGCTCTTCCCCCATATGACGGTGTTTGAAAACGTCGCCTTTGGCCTCGAGATGCAGAAAGTACCGGCCAGCGAGATCCGCAAGCGGGTCGAGGAGACCCTCGCCATGGTGCAGCTCACCGAGCTGGCCAACCGCCGCCCGGATCAGCTCTCCGGCGGTCAGCAACAACGGGTCGCCATTGCCCGCGCCGTGGTCAACAAGCCGCGCCTGCTGCTGCTCGATGAATCCCTCTCGGCGCTAGACTACAAGCTGCGCAAGCAGATGCAGAGCGAGCTCAAGGCGCTGCAACGTCGCCTTGGCATCACATTTGTCTTCGTTACCCATGATCAGGAAGAGGCGCTCACCATGTCTGATCGCATCCTGGTGATGGAGGGGGGCAAGATCATCCAGCGCGGCACTCCGCGCGATATCTACGAATCGCCAGCCAATCTGTTCGTGGCCCGCTTTATCGGCGAGATCAACGTGATGGATGGCAAACTGATCAGCCAGCGCGAACCCGGTATCTGGCAGGCCGAGGTGGAGGGGCGCGAATGCCTGCTTCATACCACCTTGCCGTTCCAGCCAGACGACAAGGTGCTGGTGCTGCTACGCCCGGAAGATCTGCGCATTCTCGATCAGGATGACGATCAGAGTGGTGCGCTGCGGGGCAATATCCGCGAGCGCAACTACAAGGGGGCGACGCTGGATTCGGTGATTGAACTCGAAAGTGGCAAACAGCTGCTTATCTCAGAGTTCTTCGACGAGGATGACCCCGATTTTGACTACCGTCTGGGTCAGGAAGTGGCGATCCACTGGGTCGACAGCTGGGAGGTGGTGCTGCCCTATGAGCCTCACTAATCTGCGGGTAGCGCACAGCTTTGCCCACAACGGCTTTCGCAACGGGGCCATCGCGCTGATCCTGGGCTGGCTGACGCTGTTTGTCTTCCTGCCCAACCTGATGATCATCGGCGTGAGCTTCCTGACCCGTGACGAGTCCGAGCTTATCGCGCCGCTCTTTACCCTGAGCAACTATGGCCGCTTGCTGGACCCGCTCTATTTTGAGGTGCTGCTTCACTCCCTCTGGCTGGCGCTGCTCGCCACCGCCATCTGCTTGCTGGTGGGCTACCCCTTTGCCTGGCTGCTGGCCCATCTGCCAACACGCATCCGCCCGTTGCTGCTGTTTCTGGTGGTGGTGCCGTTCTGGA
The DNA here is from genome assembly GCF_040908325.1 of Aeromonas sp. R4-1. NCBI lineage: Bacteria > Pseudomonadati > Pseudomonadota > Gammaproteobacteria > Aeromonadales > Aeromonadaceae > Aeromonas > Aeromonas sp. R4-1. Next base: position 73,518 of record NZ_JBFODM010000018.1, on the reverse strand, counting down.
CCAACTCCCTGATCCGCACCTATGCGCTGAAAGTGCTGCTCGGCACCCGGGGGCTGATCAACGGCTGGCTGCTGGATCTGGGGCTTATAGAGCGACCGCTGCAGATGATGTATACCGAGGTGGCCGTCATCATCGGGCTGGTCTATGTGCTGCTCCCCTTTATGGTGCTGCCGCTCTACTCCAGCATCGAGAAGCTGGATGGCCGTTTGCTGGAGGCGGCGCGAGATCTTGGCGCCAACGGCTGGCAGCGGCTGGTGCGGATCATCTTGCCCCTCACCCTGCCCGGCATCATCGCCGGTTGTCTGCTGGTGTTCCTGCCCGCCATGGGGATGTTCTACGTCTCCGACTTGCTGGGGGGCGCCAAGCACTTGCTGATTGGCAACCTGATCAAGACCCAGTTCCTCAACAGCCGTGACTGGCCCTTTGGCGCCGCCATCAGCGTGATGCTGACGGTACTGATGGCACTCTTGGTCTACTGCTACTGGCGGGCGGGCAAGCTACTCAGCAAGAAGGGGGAGCTGGCATGATGCGCGCACTGAAGGCTCTGTTTCTGCTGCTGGTGTTTGGCTATCTCTATGTGCCCATCGGGGTGTTGATCGCCAACTCCTTCAACCTGTCGAAATATGGCATCGACTGGCGCGGCTTTACCCTTGGCTGGTATGAGAAGTTGTTTGCCAGCGCCAGCCTGATGCAGGCGGCCCAGCACTCCCTGACCATCGCCGCCCTCACCGCCACCGCAGCCACCCTGATCGGCACCCTCACCGCCGTGGCACTGTTTCGCTACCGCTTTCGCGGCAAGCAGTACGTGAGCGGCATGCTGTTCGTGGTGATGATGTCCCCCGATATCGTCATGGCCATTTCACTGCTGACCCTGTTTGTAGTGACCGGCATTGCGCTCGGCTTCTGGTCGCTACTGATTGCCCACATCACCTTCTGCCTGCCGTTTGTGGTGATCACCGTCTACTCGCGGCTGTGCGGTTTTGATGTGCGGATGCTGGAGGCAGCACGGGATCTGGGGGCTGGCGAGTGGATCATCCTGCGCCGCATCATACTGCCGCTGGCGCTGCCGGCGGTGATGGCGGGCTGGCTGCTCTCCTTTACCCTGTCGCTGGACGACGTGGTGGTGAGCTCCTTTGTTACCGGCCCGGCCTACGAGATCCTGCCGCTCAAGATCTACTCCATGGTCAAGGTGGGGGTCTCCCCCGAGGTCAACGCCCTGGCCACCCTGATGCTGGTCGCCTCCCTCGGGATGGTGCTGCTGGCGCAACTGTTACTGCGTAAACGGCAGGGTTGACCCTGCCCGTTTCGTCCCCGCCACCTTTGGCGAACTCTGTCACGGTGGGCCGCAAGGCCCCATAACCCCAAGGAGTTGTTGATGACAATCCAACACAAGGCCGGCGCCCTGCTGGCTGCCGCCCTCACCCTCACCACCCCGCTGCTGAGCCAGAGCGCTCACACGGCCGACGACAAGGTGGTCTACTTCTACAACTGGTCGGAATATGTGCCGGACGGCCTGCTGGAGCAGTTCCAGCAAGAGACCGGTATCAAGGTGATCTACTCCACCTACGAATCCAACGAGACCCTCTACGCCAAGCTGAAAACCCATGGCGACGGCTATGACGTGGTAGTGCCCAGCACCTACTTCATTTCAAAAATGGCCAAAGAGGGAATGCTGCAGCCGCTGGATCGCGCCCAGCTGCCCAACTTCAAGCACCTCGACCCCACCCTGCTCAACCACGAGTACGACCCGGACAACCGCTACTCCATCCCCTATATCTGGGGCGCAACCGGGATCGGCACCAACACCGATATCATCGAACAGCCGGTTACCAGCTGGAAGCAGCTCTGGGCGCCGGAGTGGAAAGAGAGCCTGCTGCTGATGGACGATGCCCGCGAGGTGTTCCATATCGCGCTGGTGCAACTGGGCTACAGCCCCAACACCCAGGACAAGGCGCAAATTGCCGAAGCGTTCGAATACCTGAAAAAGCTGATGCCCAACGTCAAGGCGTTCAACTCCGACAACCCGGCCGACCCCTTTATCGCCGGTGAGGTCAATATCGGCATGCTGTGGAACGGCTCGGCCTACGGCGCCCAGCGCGAATACCCCTCCATCCAGATGACCTACCCCGAAGAAGGCGCCGTGCTCTGGATGGACAACCTCGCTATCCCGGCCAAGGCCAAGCATGTGAAAGAGGCCCACGCCCTGATCAACTTCCTGATGCGCCCCGATGTGGCCGCCAAGGTGGCCGAGGCGATTGGCTACCCTACTCCGGTCAAGGATGCCATTCCCCTGCTCACCCCGGCGTTTCGCAATAACCCCATGGTCTTCCCGAGCGGCGAGATCAAGCGCAAAGGAGAGTTCCAGTCCGATGTGGGTGATGCCTCCCGCCTCTACGAGCAGTACTTCCTGCAGTTGAAAGCCATGGTGGCCAAAGCCGGTTAAGTCAGCGGTTAATCGGCCCTGACGGGGTTAATGGATTAAGGGAGCAATCGCTCCCTTTTTCATCTTCACCTCTTCGATGCCTAAACACGACAGCACACCGATCGACACATGGCGCGCCTCGTGTCTGGCCTCCATCAAACTGGCCCATCGGCTCGAAAATGAGGCCAATAAAGACGCCGAGAAAATCAACCCAATGTACCAGCCAGGACCACACCAGATAGTGGCTGACCACTGAGTGTTTTTTGCGTGACCTCAAGGAAGAAGATTAACGCCCAAGAATGAACATATATGTGCACATATGTATAAATGTGTACATGTGTGCGCATTTCTTCTACACTAAACTCAAGTTAACATTTCACGCGCCAGACAGCCGTCTGGCGCTGACTATAGTAAGGAGGACATATGGCCAACACTGCACAAAAAGCCCTGAAAAATGGCGCCATTGACCCCAGTAAGGCACTGCCTGTGGTATTCCGTATCCTGGATAAGTGGCACTGCAATACAGATGAACAGCTGAAACTTCTTGGCATTTCATCCCGTTCAACATTGAACAAATACAAAGAGTCAAACGGCGGGATCCGTCTGACCGTGGATATGCAAGAACGGATGAGCTACATCCTCAATATCCATAAGTGTCTGAGGATGCTGTTCAGTGCCGACGACAGCATCTACGGCTGGGTGCGCAAACCCAACAGCCATCCCTTCTTTGCCGGGCGCAGCGCGATGGACATTATGAACGCTGGCCGCGTGGCTGATTTGTATGAAGTGGCCACCCGTCTGCATGCCTGGCGCGGGGGTATGGCCTGATGCAAGAGCCGCCACTGATTGAACTCAAGGGGGAGCGAGCCTATCGGATCATTCCAAGCCGCTACCCCACCATCGATCTCTATGAAGACGTAGCTAATGCGGACGAACTGGAGGCCGTCTGGGCCATAGAGTCACTGACCAATGATCGGTTGAATGAAGCGGCGGGTGATCTGTCGTTGGTACCGAAAGAGGATTGGTTGGTCGGGCTAAATGGCAGCAGCTATGTGATGGCAGCCTTCACCCATATCAACCCGGAAGGAGCCCGATTCACCACTGGCGATTTTGGCGGTTACTACTGCGCCCCCCTGCTCGATACTGCCATCAAAGAGACTGTGTATCACCAAGAGCGCATGTTCGGCTACACCAACGAACCCGCTCAGAAAGTACAGATGCGGGTGCTCTATACCGAGTTCAACGCCAATCTGGTCGATATCACCAGCGCGGAATTTCTCTCCACCCCGCTTTATCACGCAACCAACTATGGTCAATCCCAAGCTTTCGCCCAAGAACAGAAAACCAAGGGGATAGACGGTATCCACTACCGTTCTGTGCGCCACAGCGGTCATAACTGCCATGTGCTCTATCGCCCCCGTCTGGTCACCAAGATCCACCAAGCCCAGCATCTGGAATACCACTGGAATGGCAGTGCCATCGCCAATGTGTTGGAAATTAAGCTATATGGGGAATAAGGTTCTGTCTTATTGATAATAATTGCGGTGCTCCCCTTCAAGCCTGAAAGGATCATCGCAAAAAGGATCTGTATTCCCGCACACGGGCATCAGTCTTCCACCTGCATGATTTCTCACAGATAGAGTGCATCGCGAGGCGGGAGCGCTATTGCCCCCCAGTCCTTTCAGTACCAACTTGCCACCCCTCAGTCGTCAGCGATGCCATCAAGCTCAGCAACATCTGGTTCGAGGTTTTGGCCAAGGGGTTTAGGGTGTGGGCAAACAGCAAAGCGGCCAAAGTCGATTAATTCTGCACTTTTTCATCACCCCTCAGGGGTGTAGATTGGTTGGGGGGCAAGCGTTGCCCCCTCTCTTTTTTCATGACCCTCCGTGGTGTTACGCGAAACAATCTTTCGCCGATATTGCGGGTGGCCTGAGCCAATCAGGAGTATTCATGTCCGATCTGACCCTCTATTTCGCTCCCGGTACCTGTGCCATGGCCGTGCAGATTGCCCTGCTGGAAGCGAATGCCCCGTTCCAACCCCGTCTCGTCAACCTCGCCGCAGGGGAGCAGCGTGATCCTGCGTATCTTGCCATCAACCCCAAAGGGCGGGTGCCTGCCCTTGTCACCGCTCAGGGCACCCTGACCGAGACCCCGGCCCTGCTGCTCTATGTGGCGCAGCGCTTCCCCGCAGCCAAGCTGGCACCGCTGGACAACCCGTTCCTGCTGGCCCGCATGCAGGAGGTCAACAGCTTCCTAGCCTCCACTGTGCATGTCTCCCACGCCCACGGTCGCCGTGGCAGCCGCTGGGCCGATGACGAGCAGGCCATTGCCGCCATGCAACAGAAAGTCGCCAGCAATATGCGCGATGGCTTTGCCCAGATTGAGCAGCACTATCTGGCAGGCCCCTGGGTGCTGGGCGAGCAGTTCAGTGTGGCGGATATCTATCTGTTCGTGGTCGCGGGCTGGCTGAAAAGCGATGGGGTCGAGATCAATGAATTCCCCAAGGTTGCCGCTCATTATCAGCGCATGCTGAGCCGTCCGGCGATCGCCAAGGCACTGGCCAACTAACCATAAAATCAATAGCTCAATGAATAACAAGGGTGTCAGGGCTCTGCTGACACCCTTCCAGCCTCCTCCCCTGCACTTCTTCTCCCGCCTTTGAGATCGTTTTCACATTTCCGTGGTTTTGCCGTGGCCCTTCCCCGGTAAAAAGCCTATCTTTGCGCCATGAAGCAACCGGTTGCGTAACCGGTTGCCTAGCGGTTCACAGATTGACGGGCCAAGGCCTGATGAGGTGCTGTATGAAACGAGGCGTACTGCTCAATGCTCCCCTGAGTGCTCTGGTGGCACAAATAGGCCACACCGACGAGATCACCGTCTGCGATGCAGGCTTGCCCATTCCGGCAGGTCCGGAGCGGATCGACCTGGCGCTGATGGCGGGGACGCCCAGCCTTGCAACCGTACTGACTGCCCTGCTCACCGATCTGGTGGTAGAGAAGGTGATCATGGCAAGCGAGATCAAGCAGATCAGCCCCGCCGCCCATCAGGCGCTGGTCGATCAGCTTAAAGCCCACGCAGCTGCCCAGGGCAAGCCCATCGCCATCGAATACTGCCTGCATGAGGAGTTCAAAACCCGCTCCCGCCAGAGCAAGGCGATCGTGCGCAGCGGCGAGGTGACTCCCTACGCCAACCTGATCCTCTGCGCCGGTGTGGCGTTCTGAATTCTTAAAGAAGGCCTCTTCAAGGAAGCTGCAAATGAGCACAACCTCCCCCCTCTCCCCCATTCTGGAGCTGACCGGGATCGTCAAGACCTTCCCCGGTGTGCGCGCCCTCGACGAAGCGGGTCTGCGGGTCTATCCGGGCCAGGTGATGGCCCTGCTCGGCGAAAATGGCGCCGGCAAATCCACCCTGATGAAGGTGCTGACCGGTATCTATCAAGCCGATGCGGGCAGCGTCAGCTACCGCGGTCAGTCGGTCCACTTCAAGGGGCCGCGCGACTCTCAGGATCAGGGGATCAGCATCATCCACCAGGAGCTGAACCTGCTGCCGGAGTTGTCGATTGCCGCCAATATCTTCCTCGGGCGCGAACCGCGCACCCGCTTTGGCAGCATCGACAACAAACAGCTGCGCGAGCGGGCAAGCGGCCTGCTGGCACGACTTGGCGTCAAACATGGGCCGGATACCCGGCTCGGGGATCTCTCCATCGGTGAACAGCAGATGGTGGAGATCGCCAAGGCGCTGTCGTTCGATGCCAGCGTCATCATCATGGACGAACCCACCGATGCGTTGACCGATACCGAGACCGAGCAGCTGTTCAAGGTGATCCGCGAGCTGCGTGAGCAGGGTTGCGGCATCGTCTATATCTCCCACCGCCTCAAGGAGATCTTCGAGATCTGCGATCGGGTCACTGTGCTGCGCGATGGCAAGTGGATCGGCGAGAAGGCGGTGAGCGATCTGGATGAAGACAAGATCATCGAGATGATGGTGGGCCGCCGACTAGAAGAGCAGTACCCGCGTCTTGAGCGCGAGCTCGGCCCCGTCAGCCTGCAGGTGAAGGATCTGGCCGGTCCCGGCGTGCGCGGGGTGAGCTTCTCCCTGCGTCAGGGGGAAATTCTGGGCTTTAGCGGCCTGATGGGCTCCGGCCGTACCGAGCTGATGAAGCTTATCTATGGCGCCAGCCCCATCAGCGCCGGTGAAGTGCAAGTTGACGGCCATGCTCTGGTGCCCAAAAGCCCGGCGGATGGTCTGGCCGCAGGCATCGCCTATATCTCCGAAGATCGAAAAGGAGATGGGCTGGTGCTGGAACTCTCGGTGCGCGAAAACATGAGTCTCTGCGCCCTCGACGAGTTCATCAGCAACGGCAAGATCGACGGCAAGGCCGAGCGGCAGGCGGTGAGCGACTATGTGCGCCTGTTCAACATCAAGACCCCGAGTCAGGATCAGCTGATCAAGCTGCTCTCCGGCGGCAACCAGCAGAAGGTGGCCATCGCCAAGGGGCTGTTGACCCGGCCCAAGGTGCTGATCCTCGACGAGCCGACCCGCGGCGTCGACGTGGGGGCGAAAAAGGAAATTTATCAGCTGATCAACCAGTTCAAGAAGGAGGGGATGAGCATCATTCTGGTCTCCTCCGAGATGCCGGAAGTGCTCGGCATGAGTGATCGCATCATGGTGATGCACGAAGGGCGCATCAGCGCAGAGTTCAACACCCGCGATGCCAATCAGGAGAAGCTGATGGCGGCGGCAGTCGGTAAACAGTGGCAAGCAGAGCAAGAGGCATCCCAATGACAACCCAAACCCTTTCCCGCCGTGGCGTCATGAGCAAGGCGTGGTGGATCGAGAACAAATCCCTGGTCGCGCTGCTGGTCCTGATTGGTGTGGTCTCCTTTCTGAGCCCCAACTTCTTCACCGCCGACAACCTGCTCAACATCCTGCGCCAGACCTCGGTCAACGCCATCATGGCGGTCGGTATGACGCTGGTTATCCTTACCGCCGGTATCGATCTGTCGGTCGGCTCGGTACTGGCCCTGTGCGGTGCGCTGGCCGCCACCATGGTCGCCATGGAGCTGCCGATCTGGCTGGTGGTGCCCCTCACTCTGGGTGCCGGTGCCCTGCTGGGCGGCGTCAGCGGCCTCATCATTGCCAAGGGCAAGGTACAGGCATTTATCGCCACTCTGGTCACCATGACCGCCCTGCGCGGCATCACCATGGTCTATACCGAGGGTCGCCCCATCTCCACCGGTTTCAGTGACGGCGCCGATCACTTCGCCTGGCTCGGTACCGGTTACCTGTTCGGTCTGCCGGTACCCATCTGGCTGATGGCCATCGTCTTCCTGCTCGCCTGGTTCATGCTCAACCATACCCGTCTCGGTCGCTACATCTACGCGCTGGGTGGCAACGAGTCTGCCACCCGCCTCTCCGGTATCAATGTGGATCGGGTGAAGCTGGCGGTGTATGGTCTGTGCGGCGCGCTCTCGGCACTGGCAGGGCTTATCGTTACCTCTCGTCTCTCCTCTGCCCAGCCGACAGCGGGCATGGGTTACGAGCTGGATGCCATCGCCGCCGTGGTGCTGGGTGGTACCAGCCTGATGGGCGGCAAGGGCCGTATCATGGGTACCCTGATAGGGGCGCTGATCATCGGCTTCCTGAACAACGCCCTCAACCTGCTCGACGTATCCTCCTATTACCAGATGATCGCCAAGGCCAGCGTGATCTTGCTTGCCGTGATGATCGATAACAAAAGCAATCGTTGATAAGACAAGCCACACACAAGGAATGAAATGATGAAAAAGCTCAATACCCTGCTCGCTGCCGCCATCATGTCCGTGCTGGGCACCGCCCAGGCCGCCAATCAAACCCTGGCCATGGTGGTTTCCACCCTCAATAACCCCTTCTTCGTCACCATGAAAGAGGGTGCCGAAGCCAAAGCCAAAGAGCTTGGCTACGAGCTGGTGGTACTGGATTCCCAGAATGACCCGGCCAAAGAGCTCTCCAACATGGAAGATCTCACCGTACGCAAGGTCGGCGCCATCCTGATCAACCCCACCGATTCCGAAGCGGTTGGCAACGCCATTCGTCTGGCCAACCGCGCCAGCATCCCGGTACTGACCCTGGACCGCGGCGCCGCGCAGGGTGAGGTCAAGGCCCACATTGCCTCCGACAACGTGGCGGGCGGCAAGCTGGCCGGTGACTTTATCACCGAGAAACTGGGTACCGGTGCCAAGGTGATCCAGCTTGAAGGGATTGCCGGTACCTCCGCCGCCCGTGACCGTGGCGAAGGCTTTGCCCTGGCCGTAGCAGCCAACAAGCTGCAGGTGCTGGCTTCCCAGCCTGCCGACTTTGACCGCACCAAGGGTCTGAACGTCATGGAAAACCTGCTGGCTGCCCATCCGACCGTACAGGCTGTGTTCGCCCAGAACGACGAGATGGCGCTGGGTGCTATCCGCGCCGTGCAGGCTGCCGGCAAAGAGGTAATGATCGTCGGCTTCGACGGCACTGACGATGGCAAAGCCGCCGTTGCCAAGGGTAAACTGGCCGCCACCGTGGCCCAGCAGCCTGCCCTGATCGGTGCCATCGGCGTCGAGACTGCCGACAAGGTGCTGAAAGGTCAGCCGGTCGAGAAATCCATTCCGGTACCGCTGCAAGTGGTCAGCAAGTAAGTGCTCGAGGGGAGGTTCGCCTCCCCTTTTCCCTCTCGTTTAGGTGCCTCCCGGCTTGGGCTCACTCCATCACAGTGTTCAAGCCAAGATGCATCAGGAGTAGTCAACATGAATCGTCTCGTCGTTCTGGGCAGTGTCAATGCAGACCACGTGCTGCGCGTTCCCCACTTTCCTCGCCCGGGTGAAACCCTGACCGGCCACAGCTATCAGGTGGTGCCCGGTGGCAAGGGGGCCAATCAGGCTGTCGCTGCCGCCCGCCTTGGCGCCCCCGTCTCCTTTATCGCCCGCATCGGTGATGACGCCATCGGCCACCAGATGAAGAGCGGTTTTGCCAAAGACGGTATTGACGTGAGCGCCGTCGAGCTCGATCCCAAGCTCCCGACCGGTATCGCCATCATCTATGTGAGCGATGAGGGGGAGAACAGCATAGGTATCTCCGCCGAAGCTAACGGTGCCATCACCCCTGCCGTGGTGAAAAACCATGAAGCGATGATCGCCGACGCCCACACCCTGCTGTTGCAGTTGGAAGTGCCGCTCGAGAGCGTCCATGAGGCTGTACGGCTGGCCCGCGCCCATGGCACCCGGGTGGTGCTCAACCCCGCCCCTGCCCGCCCGCTCTCCGCTGAGCTGTTGGCACTGGTCGACCTTATCACCCCCAACCAGACCGAAGCGGAGCTGTTGACCGGCGTCAAAGTCACCGACGAAGCGAGCGCCCGCGAGGCGGCCGCCCGTTTCCACCAGATGGGGATTGCGGACGTGATGATCACCCTGGGCGCACAAGGGGTTTACTGCAGCAACGCCCAGCAGCAACAGCTGATCCCGGGCTTTCGGGTCAAGGCGGTGGATACCACTGCCGCGGGCGATACCTTCAACGGCGCCCTGCTGGCGGCGGAACTGGCGGGTGCCGATTTCCACAGCGCGGTGCGCTTTGCCCACGGGGCGGCGGCGCTCTCCGTCACCCGATTCGGCGCCCAGAGCTCCATCCCGAGCAAGCAGGAGGTCGACACCTTCCTGCTTGAGCAGACTGCGCAGGGGCACTGATGGCCAATATCAAGGAGGTGGCGGCGCTGGCAGGGGTCTCGACCACCACCGTCTCCCATGTCATCAACGAGACTCGCTTTGTGGCCGAGGAGACCCGCGAGCGGGTCTTTGCGGCCATGCGCGATCTCAACTATGCCCCGAGTCTGGTGGCCCGCAGCCTCAAGGTGAAGGAGACCAACAGTATCGGCATGCTGGTCACCACCTCCAGCAACCCCTTCTTTGCCGAGGTGGTGCGCGGGGTGGAGCGTTACTGCTTCGAGCAGGGCTACAACCTGATGCTGGGTAACACCGAAGGTCAGGCCGAGACGGCGCTGTCCTACCTCAAGATGATGCTGCGCAAGCGGGTCGATGGCCTGCTCATCATGTGCAGCGAAGGCCAACAAGAGGTGTTCAATCAGCTCGACTGGCTCAAAAGCCTGCCGGTGGTAGTGATGGATTGGGGGCTGGTCAGCGAGGATGTGGATCTTATCGCCGACAACTCCTTCCACGGCGGTTATCTGGCGACCCGCCATCTGATTGAGCTGGGCCACACCGCCATCGGTTGCATCACCGGCCCCCACAGCCGCGCCCCCGCCAACCAGCGCCAAGCTGGCTTCGAGCTGGCGCTGCAGGAGGCCGAACTCACTGTCAATCCTGACTGGATTCAGGAGGGGGACTTTGACTGCGCCAGCGGCCATCAGGCGATGACCCGTCTGCTGGCATTACCCGAGCGGCCCACCGCCCTCTTTGTCTGCAACGACATGATGGCGATGGGGGTCATCAGTGCCGCTCATCAGGCGGGTCTGGTGATCCCGCGCGACCTCTCCATTGTCGGATATGACAATGTGGCGCTGGCCAAATTCATGTCGCCGCCACTCACCACCATCAACCAGCCCAAAGAGGAGCTGGGACGCCTCGCCGTCACCCGCCTGCTGGCCCGCATAAACGGCGAAGCGGTGGAGAATCACCTGATCACCGTCGACCCAGACCTGGTGATCAGACAATCTTGCGCGCCCCGCCCCTGATTTTCAGGGGCAACAAAAGAACAAGGCGACCCAGAGGTCGCCTTGTTTCGTTTTATCTCTGCCGTGCAATACCGCTTTTGCCCTCAGGCCAGCGACCGGGTCTCCCTGGCTGCCAGCACTTGCAGTGGCGCCAGCCTCAATCGTCTGGCCAGAGGCTGCAACAACTCGCCATCATCATCACCCTGCGGCAACCAGTAGCGAACAGGCCAGCCAGCTGCCAGCTGCGCTGAGGTGGTGCTGCCAATCTCTCTGAGCGCCAGAGTGCAACCCTGCTGTCGCAATCCCGCCAGCAAGACACCATCCGGCTGCAGCGTTGGTATCAGCAACACCAGCGGCGTGCGGGAAGACCTCGGCAGATAGGCCAGTAGATGGGTCAGCTGGGCCTGGTTGTCGAGCGGGACCAGTAGTGCCCGACCATCGGCATACTGCGCCTCGTGCGCTTGCAGCACACGGGCCAACACGGGCCCCAGTACGCCGCACTCTTGCAGCCAGCGCATGTGGCAAGGCACTCCCTGCTCACGCCACTCAAGCGCCAATTGCCACATCTCGTTGCCCTGTCCGTCCGTCAGCGCCTGCAATGCCACTCGCAGCGGTGCAGGCTCGCGCCCCGCCAACCACTCTCGCAGCTGATGAAGCTGCTGCTGACTCAACTGCAACTGCTGCAGCATGGCAGGCTCAAACCAGCTGATCGCCCCCTCCTGGCTACGTTTGGCCTGGTTAAGGGCCAGGATGGCCTGATCCAGCAACCGGGGGGCATCCTGTTGCTGCGCCTTGGCGACCCCGAGTCGACAGGCCAGATCGAAGCTGCACTCCCGGGTCACGAACTCGAAATGGAGCAGATCCACCAGCTCATGAATGGCGGTTTCCAGCGCATCATCCGCCTTGGTCAGCACCACGGCAAATTCATCTCCGCCGAGCCGGTAAGCGTGGCTGCCATGGACCTGCAGCAGCTTGTTGGCCACCATCTGCAACAGCCGATCACCGACCTGATAACCCAGCAGATCATTGACCTGCTTGAAGCGCTTGAGATCGAGCACCACCAAAGCGCTCACCTCGCCAGCATGCAGAGCACGAGAGAGCTGCTCCTGCAGGGCACGGCGGTTGCCCAGCTGGGTCAGGGGATCGAGCAGGGCAAGCCGACGGTTCGCCAGATTGGCGCGAATGAGGGCAGCGACCAGAGCGCCACCGGTCAGCAACAGGATCAGTTGCCAGATCTGCAGCCAGAACAGGCTGTTGCGGATCTGGCTGACCGAATGCTCCCGCTCCTGGCCGGAGAGGATCTGATCCCCTATCTGTTCGACGAGACGGGTCTGGCTGGCGATCGCCTCCTGCAAGCGGGCAAGCTCAGCCCCCTCGCGCAGCGCACCGGCCTCCATCTGGGGTTCGAGCTGCTTGATCTGCTCGAACAAGGTGGCCAGCACTTTGCCGAGCCCGTGCCGCTGGCGCATCTCGGCGGTCTCGCTGCTGATGAGGAAGATATCGAGCCGGTTCCACAGCAGATCGTAATCGAGGCTCAGGGTCTCCATCGACTGTCTACCAGCCCGATAGAGCTGCAGGTCGTAGAGGAAACGCTGGGATTCGAGCATCACCTGGCTGATGTTCCAGTGGACATTGCGGTAGAAGGTATCGACCAGCTGCTCCTGCCGATACTGCAGATAGAGGCTGCTGCCCGACGAGAGCAGAAACAGCAGCGACACCGCAACCAACAGCAGATTTTGGCGGGATAGCCCCATCAATCGACGATCTCGATGCGGGTCACCTGCCAAACCATGCAGTTATGGATGGCGGGCACGTCCAGCTTGGGATAGGTGGTGAACGGGATGAGCAGCCAAAGCGGCCCCTTATTGCGCCGGGTCAGCGGTTTGCCGTCCTCCTGACGCACCAGGGTCAGCGGCACGCCGTCGAACATGGCCAGATCCACCACCTGCTGATAGCCGTTGAGGGCCGAGACGGCGATCTTGCGGGCATCTTGGATCCCTTGCGCCGCCAGCACGGCTGACAGGGTCGGCCCGCGATAGTGGTGGGCGCCCTGAGTCCAGGGGGTAGTCGTGGTGAATTCGGTCTGTGGCAAGGCGGAGAGGGCCGCCTCATCGAGGCTCACCTGCTGGCCATATGGCAGTATCAGGGTCATCAGGGGGATGGAGGCCGATGCACTGGCACTGGCCAGCATCAGGAGAAAAAAAGCGATCCATTGCTTTACTGCGGTCATGGTAATTTGCGCCAACTGCGTCCCATTTTTTAAATGGTTGCCAGTGTGGCGATTTCACCGAATCATTGCAACTGTCCCGTCGCACAGTAGCTCAGGGACCGCGCATCTCCATCCAGTTGTGCCCCTCGACTTGCCTCGGTTGATGAATGCCGCACGCCTCCAGCAACTCATCGACATAGGCGGGCACCAGCAGGGAGGCTGGGCCATAACGTTTCTCGTCAAACTGGCTACCTACCTCGCTCGGTTCGAGATTGAGCTCGATGGTGTGCGCCCCGTTCAATCCCGCTTCATGGACAAACCCGGCGGCAGGATAGACGGCGCCAGAGGTGCCGATGGAGATAAAGAGATCGCACTGGGCCAGCGCACTATAGATCCGATCCAGCCCGAGCGGCATTTCGCCAAACCAGACCACATGGGGACGCATCGGCTGGGGGAACTGGCAGCAGGAGCAGAGCTCGTCCTGATGGAGATCCCCGCGCCACTCGATCACCTGACCGGACTCGGGGCAGCGGGCCTTGAGCAGCTCCCCGTGCATATGGATAAGGTTCTTGCTGCCAGCGCTCTCGTGCAGATTGTCGATGTTCTGGGTGACCAGGGTGACCGTGCCGGGCAGCAGTCGCTCGAGGCGAGCCAGCGCATAGTGGGCCGGATTGGGGTGAACCTGGGGCTGTTGCAGCTGTTTGCGGCGGGAGTTGTAAAAGCGCAGCACCAGTTCGGGATCCCGGGCATACCCCTCGGGGGTCGCCACATCCTCGACCTTGTGCTCTTCCCACAAACCGTCGCAGGCACGAAAAGTCTTGATGCCGGATTCGGCAGAGATCCCCGCGCCGGTCAGGATCACGATATGTTTATATGACTGCGCCATAAGCTGCTCCGTCTATCCCCGCACAATAAATGTGACCTTAGCACAGGGAAAAAAGTGTCACTATTCGCCCTTGGTCTTAAGCGGCGCCGCTGGCGGTGCGGGTAACCAGGCATCCAGTACCGACAGATCCAGCCTGACAAAGACCATCTCCCGCCCGGTCACCAGGGTCAGCGGCAAACCAAGGCGCTTGAGCAGAGTCAGCATGGGGCGGTTCTGGGCCAACACTTCCGCCGTCCACTCCCGGATCCCGTCCGCCCTGGCCAGCAGTGCCAGCGCCAGCAGAATGCGCCGCCCCGCCCCCTTGTGCTGGAAGTGATCCGCCACGATGCAAGAAAACTCCGCCCGATCGGGATGAAGGCGGCGGCGGATTGATTGCGCCTGAGCCAGCGGCTCACCGGCCAGATCGGTCAGTAGCAGCGAGATCTGTTGTTCGGGATGGTAATTGAGAAATTGGGCCACCTGTTCCGGTGGCGGCGTCCGTTTCGGACGCATAAAGCGCAGATAGATGCTCTCTTCACTCAATGCATCGTAAGCAGCCAGCATGCGGGCAGGCGCCACCCCATGCAGCTCACGCAGCAGGCAAGGCACCCCGGATACCTCCATAGCCAGTGGCAGCGCGGCCCGGGAAACCGGATGAGGCCAGCCATCCAGCCCTTTGCCAAGGCGCTCCCGGTGCATGGGCCAGCAGAGGTAGCGCGGCATGGCTTACCAGCGCCCCGTCATACCGCGCTCTCGCCACACTTCGACGTCGAGCAGGTTGTAAGGATCATCCAGATAGACGGCGATCCCCAGCTCTCGAACCCGGGTCATAAAGCGTCCCAGCAGGGAGTCACCGGTCAAGGACTCCATCTCCGGCAAGATCCCCTGCCCCAGCAGCAAGGCTTGCAGCGGCAAACGCTCCAGCAGATCGAATGGCAGATGCTGGCTGTTATCGAGCAGCAGCGCCAGCTTGCTCCCCGCCAGACTGGCTTGCAGCACCAGCGCGAAGCGATCGGCATTGCCGAGCAGGTGGTCACGACGGTGGATCAGCAGGGTCAGTTCGGCTGGGGTACGCGACTGCTCCGTCACCCAATCCTTGAGCGCCTCCCAGCGGCTGGGCAAGCCGGTCACCGCCAGCCAGACCGGATGAGGGGTCGCGGGACTGGAGAGCAGCCCAAGCTGACCCTGCACCTCCCCCTGCCACCGGCGGATGGAGCGGCGCTGGCCGCTCAAGCGCTGTTGACGCAGCGGGCCCAGATAGAGTCGACGCAGCAACCTGAGCAGCTCGTCGCAATCAAGCGGCTTGGCCAGTGCCGCCAGAATATTGAAACCGGCATCGTGCAGCAGGCGGCGGGCACCGTCGATCAGCGTCTGCTCATGGGCCGAAAGCAGCACGATGGGCAGCCCGGCCTCCTGCAACTGGGGCTGGTTCATCAGCAGACTGATGGCATCTTGCTCCACCAGACTGAGATCGCACACCAGCAGGCTGATGTCGCCCGCCGACAATGCCGCAAGGCAGGCCGATTCATCCTGTACCCACTGACAGGAGAGCCCCAACCCGGCGATGGTCTGTTGCAGTTGCATCCCCTGAAACGGGTGATCCTCGAGCAGCAGTACCTTGTTAGCGGCCAGCCAGTTGCACCATTTACGGTAACTGGCGGCAAGCCCCCCCAGCCAATCCTCGCCGATAGCGTAAATCCCCTCATGCTGCTGCAACTGGGGGAAGTAGTCCGCCTGCTGATGAGCGGCGGGGTCGTAAAGGGCAATGGCGCCGGCCGCAAACAACCCTTCCCACTGCCAGCAGGCATCCGGTCGGGTACGGTGCAGCGTGACATAGGAGGGCAATGTCATGGTGCTGGCCAACTCATGGGCGGTGCTGTCGAGGGCATAGAGCACAATGGGGCAAAATCCTGCCGCCTCATGCTCTTCCGAATCGAGCAACGCCAGTAATTCTTCATCAGTGATGATCATCTTGAGCCCTCTTTGAAAACTGCTGGCTGAACTCATCCAGTGCCCGGTTCAATCTGGCTTGCAGCATCGGATGGGGCGCCTGTTGCCACTCTTCAATGACCGCCACCAACGCAGTCGCCCCTACCATTCTGGCGGCCCCCTTCAACTTGTGTAAAGCAGCATTCACGCCAACTTCATCTTCTTCTGTGCTGCAGCGCTCAAGTTCGGCCAAATCATCACGGGTAGCCTTCAGATAAAGGGCGGCCAGTTCATCGGTCAGCAGCGAGGCAACCGGTGTCGGGACGACAGCATTGCTCCCCTCTTTGGCAATATGGCGCAGCAAGGTCGCCAGCTCCTTGAGAGCGACCGGCTTGTCCAGATGGCCATCGCAACCGCAGGATTGCAGCTCCCTTGCCGCCTGATCACTGAGATCTGCGGTGATCACATAGACCGGTAGACGGGCCCAACGGGCGGATTGGCGCAATTGCCTGCACAGCTCGGCCCCGTTCATCACCGGCATCTGCAGATCGGTCAGCACAAAATCCACCTCCTGCTGCGCCAGCATCTCCAGCGCCAGCTGCCCGTTGGCGGCAGTGATAACGCTGGCACCAAGTTGGCCTAGTTGCAGGCTGATCAGCTCGCGATTGACATCGTGATCTTCAACCAGCAGTACCCGCATGCCAAGCCCTGGCTGGGTGCCGGCGACCGGTTGATCCGGGGTCAAGCGTGGTTGCAGCAGGGTGATGATGGTCCCGGGCACCCAGGACTCCCCTTGCCAGGCCCAATAGTAGAGCCCCTTCTCGTCCACCTCTGCTTGCAGCGTATCAACGGCGTTGCTGACGGTGGCGATCCCCAATCGGCTGAGCCAGGGCGACAACGCTTGCGCCTCATCGTGGGGTAAAGAGAGCGCCAGCTGTCGCACATTGGGCTGCCAGTCCGGCTCCTGCTGCACCCGCTTCAGTGGCAACTCGCAATAGAAGCGGCTACCGCCGCCGACACGTCCCTCGACATCGATAAGCCCCCCCATCTGCTCGATCAGCTGCTTGCAGATCGCCAGACCAAGGCCGGTGCCCGGCGCCCGCAGCTGCCCTTCAACGGCAAACTGCTCGAACGGCATAAAGAGCGTGGTGCGCATCTTGGCGGTGATCCCCGGTCCCTGATCATCCACACCGAAGCGCAAGGTCGATGCGACCACCTCGGCCCACAGCACCACTTCCCCACGCAGGCTGAACTTGATGGCATTGGAGAGCAGGTTGTGGAGCACTTGCCGTACCCGGTGAGGGTCGAGGGTCTGCAGGGCTGGCAGAGCCGGGTCCAACGTAAGGCGCAGTTGCAATCCCTTGGCCCGCGCCTTGGTCCAGTGCACCGCCGCCACGTGCTCGCACAGCTCGGCAAAATCGGTGGGCTGGGGCGAGAGGGAGAGTTTGCTGTTTTCGTTGCGGCTAAAGTCGAGCACATCGTTGAGCAGGCCGAGCAGCTCATCCCCCGCCTGACGCACCCGCGCCAGCGCAGAGTCTTGCTCTCTCGACAAAGGAGTACTGGCCAGCCACTCCAGCAAGCCGAGCATGGCGTTCATCGGCGTGCGGATCTCGTGGCTGATGGCGGCCAAAAAGCGCCCCTTGGCCAGAACTGCCTGTTGCGCCTGCTCATGGGAGTGCTGCAATGCCTGATCCTGCTCGACCCGGGCAGTGGCATCCTGCATCACCGCATAAATTCGCCACCCCTGCGGCTGACTGCGGCCACGGCCATAGAGCTGCAACCAGCGCAGACCCTTGGTCGGATGGTGGTAGCGCATGGTGAATGCGAAGGGTTTGCCAGCCTGCAACATGGCGAACATCTCACTGCGTACCCGACGGCGCTCCTCGCGCTCCAGCATAGTGAGCACCCGTTTGGGCTCACGACGGATCTGCTGGCTCGCCAGCCCCAGCAGCTCGTAACAGCCCCGGCTGATAAACTCGATACCCCCCACCCGTCCCCGCTCGAACATAAACTGCAGCACCACGCCGGGAACGGTATTGGTCAGGGCGCGCAGGCGGCGCTCTGCCTGACGCAAAAAACGGGCCTGCTCACGCAGCACACTGATATCCGACAGGGCGATGAGATCGGTGGCAGGTGCTTGCTTGTCCAGTCGCAGCGGATGCTGGACATAGGCGAAGACCTGATCCCCCAGCACCAGCTCTCCTTCACTTTTTTGGGACTGAACCGGCGGCAGCATCAACTGCTGCGAGTAGCGCAGGGCCAGACGTCGCCCCTGTTTATTGGATTTGATCACCTTGCCCTGGCTATTGCGCAGATAGACGGGCACCGGCAACGCCTGAAACATGGTTTCCCGCAGCTCGCTCTCGATGGCCAGCGCCTTCTCGGCGGCGTGACGCTGGGCCACCTCCCGTGCCAGTTGCTGGCGGGAACGCCAGATCCCGCCGATGACAATGCTGCTGATCAGCAGTGCCATGGCGATGGAGCCAAACCAGGCGGCGTAGCTCACGCCGGGCTGCTGCACGACGAGCAAGCGGCGCCAGCGCTGGTTAAGTTCGTCGATCTGGGTGCTGGTCAGCGCCATCAGGTTGCGATCCATCACTCCAGCCAGTTCGGTCTGACTCTTGTTGATGGCAAAGCCAAGACTGAAGCGATCTTCCAGCTCCTCGATATCGAGCCCTTCCAGCAAGTTGGTACGCTGGGGATATTGCAGCTGATATAGCTCGCTCAGCATGGCGTCAGCCTTGCCTTGCTTGATCGCTGCTAACCCCTGCTCGAGGCCGTCGGTGCGAAGCCACTCCTGATCACCAAGCAGGGCGAGCAAGGAGGGATCGTAGAGGGATTCAGGTACCAGAATACGCTGCCGCTTGAGCTGGGTGATGCGATCGGCAGCCAACTTGCGCTTGCTGATCAAGGCAAACCGATTGGTGGAGATCATCCGACTGAAAATGAACTGATCCGTCAATGCCGGGGATTCCGGCAAGCCGGCCATCATATCCGCCTCACCAAGGCGCAGCTTTTCTACGGCCTCCGCCTTGCTGGCTGCAGGTACCAGCTTGTATTTCAGGCCGGTCTCCTGGGTGACCCAGCGCAGCACATCCGCGCTCCACCCTTTCGCCTCCCCCAGATCATTGACACCGCTATAGGGCATCAACTCGGGATTGACCACAAGACGAATGGTGCGCCCGCGGCCGGATAACCAGGCCTGCTCGGTATCGCTGAAGTGGGGTTGGTTGACGTAGAGCGACCCCTGATCGAGATAACGGGCCAGATCGGTATAGATAGTACCGGCGGGCATATGACGGATCAGGGTGTCCACCAGATTGGCCAACTCAGGCTGATCACGCATCATCAAGCGATAGCTGATGATCCGATCCTCACCAAACAGGCGGCGCAGGCGCAAACCATCAGCAGGAAACTCGCGCATCAGATAGCGCAGTTGCAGATAGTCCCCCAGATAGGCATCCCCCTTGCCGCTCTGCAGCGCGTCGTAGACCTTCTCTCCGCTCTTTAGGGAAATAATGCGCGCCTGAGGATAGAGCTCGTGCAATAGGCGGGCTGAGTCTGCCACCGAGTAGACCAGAAAGCGGGCCTGTTTGAGATTTTCACCCTTGTAGAGGATGGCGGCATCGGTCTCCATCATCGGACGACTTAACCGCATGCCCTCCACGGCCTTCTTGCGGGTTCCGACATAGGGAATGATGTCGCATTCCCCCTCTGCGAGCCCGTTGCGCAATGTCTGCCAATCGGGCAGCTCTTTGAGCACCAGCGGAATCGGGAACAGCTCCTGCAACCGGGCGAGACGATCCTTGAGCAGACCCCCCTCGGCCATCAGGTATGGTGGAGGAAGCGTCGCAGGATAGCAGAGCGAAAGCTGACTCAGTGAATTTACATAAGCTTGGGTCGCCGGCTCCAACGGCAGCACTGTGGT
This sequence comes from Aeromonas sp. R4-1, assembly GCF_040908325.1. Lineage (NCBI taxonomy): Bacteria > Pseudomonadati > Pseudomonadota > Gammaproteobacteria > Aeromonadales > Aeromonadaceae > Aeromonas > Aeromonas sp. R4-1. Next base: position 53,485 of record NZ_JBFODM010000018.1, on the reverse strand, counting down.
CTGCAAAGGCTTGGCGTGCAATGGCAGTGCCAGTGCGGCACCCAGAAGAAAAATGGGGAATTTGGTCATATGAAAACAAAAGCCAGGCATCTGCCTGGCTTTTTATCACTCGTTGGGTTCAACATTTTCTACCCTGGCCTTGAGCTTCTGGCCAGGCCGGAAGGTCACCACGCGGCGGGCGCTGATAGGAATATCCTCGCCCGTCTTGGGGTTGCGTCCGGGACGCTGATTCTTCTCACGAAGGTCAAAGTTACCGAAGCCTGAAATCTTGACTTGTTCACCACGCTCAAGCGCCTGTCGGATTTCCTCAAAGAAGGCTTCCACCATATCTTTGGCTTCACGCTTGCTCATCCCGAGCTGGGTGAACAGGTGCTCTGCAATGTCGGCTTTGGTAAGCGCCATAGATCAATCCCTCAAGGATGCATTCAACTCTTCACCAAGGGCCCGCACGACATTGTCTACGGTCTCGGCAATCTCTTTCTCCTCCAGGGTGCGCTGGGTATCTTGCAATACAAGACTGATGGCCAGGCTCTTCTTGTCCTCTGCCATACCAGCACCCTGGTATACGTCAAACAAGTTTATTCCAACTACCTGATTTCCGCCAACTTTTTTAATTACCTCAAGCACATCACCTGCCAGAACCTGACGATCGACCACCACGGCGATGTCGCGACGGTTCGCCGGGAACTTGGAAACTTCGGCCGCAACCGGCACCTTGGCCGGGGTCAGCTTGTCCAGCTCCAGCTCAAACATCACCGCACGGCTCTTGAGGCCCAGCTTCTTCTCGAGGCTCGGGTGGATCACGCCGATGTGGCCGATGACCTCGCCATTACGCAGAATGGCTGCGCTCTGGCCCGGATGCAGGGCGCTGTGCTCGGTGCGCTCGAAGCTAAAGGTGGCCCCTTCGGCGGTCAAGTCCAGCACCGCTTCCAGATCCCCTTTCAAATCAAAGAAGTCTGCTGCGCGGGTTTTGATATCCCAGTGCTCGTCGCTCTGGTTGCCAGTGATGATACCGGCCAGCATCGGCTCCTGACGGATGCCGTTCTCGGCACTTTCATCCTTGATGAAACGCAGACCCTGCTCGAACAGACGCACGCGCGGCTGCTGACGGTTCTGGTTGTAAACGACGGTCTGCACCAGACCCGGGAACAGAGAGACACGCATGGCGGACATCTCGACCGAGATCGGGTTCGGCAGCACGATGGCATCGCTCTGCGGGAACAGGGTTTGCTGGGTCTTGGGATCGACGAAGCTGTAGGTGATCGCTTCCTGGAAACCGCGGTCAACCAGCAGGTCGCGCACGCGCTTCAAGGTCACCTGCCCTTCTGCCTGCTCAACCATCGCCAGAGAGGCGGCCGGTTTCAGGTTCGGGATGTTGTTGTAGCCGTAGATGCGAGCCACTTCCTCGATGAGGTCTTCCTCGATGGCGATATCGAAACGCCAGGAGGGCGCCAACGCAGTCCAACCGTCAGCATCCACAGTAACCTGCATGCCAAGGCGAGTCAGAATTTCGACCACTTGAGCATCCGCCACGCTGATACCGATCACCTTGTCGAGCTTGCTGCGACGCAGCTTGATGGGTGCCGCTTTCGGCAGATGGGCATCGGATTTGACCTCGATGACCGGACCCGCTTCACCGCCGCAGATATCCAGCAGCAGGCGAGTTGCACGGTCCATCACCTTGGCTTGCAGCTGCGGATCCACCCCGCGCTCGAAGCGGTGGGAGGAGTCGGTGTGCAGACCGTAAGCACGGGCACGGCCTGTGATGGAGAGCGGCGCGAAGAAGGCGCACTCCAGCAGGATATCGGTAGTGGTCTCGGATACACCGGTGCGGTTGCCACCGAAGATACCGGCCATACAGGCAGGACCTTTGGCATCGGCAATCACCAGGGTGGTCTCTTTGAGCTTCACTTCGTTGCCGTCGAGCAGGGTCATCGGCTCGTCAGCGTGGGCGCGACGTACCACCAGCTCCCCTTCCAAGGTAGCCAGATCGAAGGCGTGCATCGGCTGACCGTATTCCAGCAGCAGGTAGTTGGTGATGTCGACGATGGCGTCAATGGAACGAATGCCGCCACGGCGCAGCTTCTCTTGCATCCAGAGCGGGCTCTGGGCCTGCAAATTCAGCCCCTTGATAACGCGCCCCAGATACCGTGGGCAATCGGCGGTTGCTTCAACCCGGAACGGGAAAGTTGCATCAATGGTGGCAACAGCTGGTGCCCAGGTCGGCTCGACCACGTCCACGCTGTTGAGCACGCCAATTTCACGGGCCAGACCGGCGATACCGAGGCAATCGGCACGGTTCGGAGTCAGATCCACATCGATGGAGACGTCGTTCAGATTGAGGTAGTCGCGAATATCGGTACCGATGGGGGCATCGGCCGGCAGCTCAATGATGCCATCGGCTTCAACGTCGATACCCAGCTCACTGAAAGAGCAGAGCATGCCGTGGGATGGCTGGCCACGCAGTTTGGCTTTCTTGATGGTGAAATCACCCGGCAGGGTCGCCCCTACTTTGGCCACACACACTTTCAAGCCCTTGCGACAGTTCGGCGCGCCGCAGACGATGTCCAGCAGTTCGGCCTCGCCCACGTTGACCTTGGTCACCCGCAGCTTGTCGGCGTCCGGATGCTGGGCGCACTCGACCACTTCACCCACCACCACATTGTTGAACTGGCCGGCAACCGCTTCCACGGCGTCCACTTCCAGACCGGCCATGGTGATCTGCTCGGCCAGTGCGTTGTCACTCAACTCGGTGCGGACCCACTCCATCACCCAGGATTTACTGAATTTCATGTTCTCTCGCCCTTACTTGAACTGCTTGAGGAAGCGCAGGTCGTTTTCGAAGAAGGCACGCAGGTCGTTGACCCCGTAACGCAGCATGGTCAGGCGCTCAACGCCCATGCCGAAGGCAAAGCCGGAGTATTTTTCCGGATCGATGCCGACCGAACGCAGTACGTTCGGGTGCACCATGCCGCAGCCCAGCACTTCCAGCCACTTGCCGTTCTTGCCCATCACATCTACTTCAGCGCTCGGCTCGGTGAACGGGAAATAGGAGGGACGGAAGCGAATGGTCAGGTCTTCCTCGAAGTAGTTGCGCAGAAAGTCGTGCAGAATGCCCTTCAGCTCGGTAAAGCTGGCATGCTCGTCAACCAGCAGACCTTCAACCTGATGGAACATCGGGGTGTGGGTCATGTCGTAGTCGTTACGATAAACGCGGCCCGGCGCAATGATGCGGATCGGCGGCTGCTGATGCTCCATGGTGCGGATCTGCACACCGGAGGTGTGGGTACGCAGCATCAGATCAGGATTGAAGTAGAAGGTGTCGTGATCGGTACGCGCCGGATGGTGAGCCGGAATATTCAGCGCATCGAAGTTGTGGAAACCATCTTCAATCTCTGGACCACGGGCAACCTTGAAGCCCATCTCGCCAAACAGGCGCTCGATACGCTCGATGGTGCGGGTCACCGGGTGCAGGCCACCATTCTCGATGCGGCGGCCCGGCAGGCTGACGTCGATGGTCTCGGCAGCCAGCTTCTGGTTCAGCACGGCAACTTCGAGCGCTTCACGACGCTCGTTCAGGGCATCCTGAACCTGCTGTTTGGCCTGGTTGATCACGGCGCCCGCGGCGGGACGCTCTTCGGCAGACAAGGCACCCAGTCCCTTCATCTGCTCGGTAAAAAAGCCCTTTTTACCCAGATATTTGACCCGGATTTCGTCGAGGGCGGCGATGTCGCTTACGCCCTCAATTTCGGCTCTGGCTTGGCCGACTACTTCTTCAAGCTGTTGCATGTCTTCCTCGTCACCACTCCCGGTACAGGAGCCTTTAGGCTAAATAAGGTCAAGAGGGGAATAATACAAAAAAAGCCCCTTCGCTGACCATAGCTAAGGTGGGCTTTTCTCCCTACAAATCATTTTGTTATATCAAGCGAGTCTTATCGGTTCACCATAACTCCTAAAATAATGGAACAAACATCTAGTTTGTTGGCATACAATCCATTTGTAGAACAGGTCATCTCGCACATATCACCTTGTGTGGAGAGATATGCAGCTCGTGTAAAACAGTGGACATAATATGGGCGGGAGAAAGGAAAAAATAATGTAAAACAGAGAGTTATAGATACAAAAAAGGAGGCCTGAGCCTCCTTTTAGCGTTTATAACAGAACTGGATTAAACCAGAGCTGCTTTAGCTTTTTCAACCAGGGCGGTGAAAGCCATTTTGTCGTGAACGGCGATATCGGACAGGATCTTGCGATCGATCTCGATAGAAGCCTTCTTCAGACCGTTGATCAGACGGCTGTAGGACAGACCGTTCTGACGGGCTGCAGCGTTGATACGAGCAATCCACAGCTGACGGAACTGACGCTTTTTCTGGCGACGGTCACGGTAGGCATACTGACCAGCTTTGGTTACCGCTTGTACCGCTACGCGGTAAACACGGGAACGGGCGCCGTAGTAACCTTTGGCGGCTTTCATTACTTTCTTGTGACGAGCTCGAGCAGTCACACCACGTTTAACTCTTGGCATTTTTCACATCCCCCCTTATGCGTACGGCAGACAAGCGACAACACGTTTGTGGTCGGCAGCAGAAACCATGAATTTCGGTCCCAGCTGACGCTTACGCTTGCTGCTCTTCTTGGTCAGGATGTGACGCAGGTGGTTGTGCTTGCACTTGAAGCGACCCGAGCCAGTCTTTTTGAAGCGCTTTGCAGCACCCCGGTTGGTTTTCATCTTCGGCATTTCATACTCCGCATTGTGAGTGACAACAAAATCGCAAGGCGAACCAACTCATGGGGCGAGCCCCATGAGCCAATTTCTTGTGGGCCTTAAGATTTCTTCTTAGGTGCGAGGACCATCACAGCTTGACGGCCTTCGACTTTCGGGAACGACTCGACTACGGCCAACTCTTCCAGATCGTTCTTGACGCGCTCCAGAACCTTGATACCAAGATCCTGGTGGGCCATTTCACGACCACGGAAGCGCAGGGTGACCTTAGCCTTGTCCCCGTCTTCCAGAAAGCGAACCAGGTTGCGTAGTTTTACCTGATAGTCGCCTTCGTCAGTGCCAGGACGGAATTTGATTTCCTTAACCTGGACGACTTTCTGCTTTTTCTTCTGTTCTTTGGTTGTTTTGCTCTTTTCGTAGAGGAATTTGCCGTAATCCATGATCCGGCAAACGGGCGGCTCAGCATTTGGACTGATCTCTACCAGATCAACTCCGGCCTCTGCGGCCAAGTTCAGAGCATCCTGAATGGAGGTAATGCCAATGGCTTCACCATCCAGACCAGTCAGACGAACTTCTTTCAGACGGATCTCTTCATTGATCCGGTGAGCGCGGGCTTGCGGTTGCTTGCCCAGTTTTTTTCCGCCTTTTATAGCTTATTCCTCCACTTTCTTTTGTCCGCGGGTCTGAACTTCCTGGGTCAACAGAGCGATGAACTCTTCAACAGGATAAGTGCCCAGGTCAGCCCCTTTACGAGTCCGTACTGCAATCTTACCGGCTTCAACTTCTTTATCGCCGCAGACCAGCATGAAAGGTACTCGCTTCAAAGTATGCTCGCGGATTTTAAAGCCAATCTTCTCATTTCTCAAGTCCGCTTTTGCGCGAAGGCCCGCATCATTCAATGCTTTGGCTACTTTCACCGCATAATCGGCCTGATTGTCCGTGATATTCATGACCACAGCCTGAGTCGGTGCCAACCAGGTCGGGAACAGACCGGCGTACTCTTCAGTCAGAATACCGATGAAGCGTTCGATAGAACCCAGGATGGCCCGGTGGATCATCACAGGTACATGGCGATCGTTGTTTTCGCCCACATAAGTGGCACCCAGACGACCAGGCAGGGCAAAGTCGAGCTGCACGGTACCACATTGCCACGCACGATCAAGGCAATCGTGCAGGGTAAATTCAATTTTGGGACCGTAGAACGCCCCTTCACCCGGCTGCAGATCGTACTTCAGACCGTTGAGCTCCAGCGCTTCGGCCAGGGCTTTCTCGGCGCGATCCCACATCTCGTCGGAGCCGATACGCTGCTCGGGACGAGTGGAGAGCTTGACCACGATGTTCTCGAAGCCAAAGGTACCGTAGACGTCATAGACCATACGAATACAGCCGGAGACCTCTTCCATGATCTGCTCTTCGGTACAGAAGATGTGCGCGTCATCCTGAGTAAAGCCGCGCACCCGCATCAGACCGTGCAGGGAACCGGACGGCTCGTTGCGGTGGCAAGAGCCAAACTCGGCCATACGCAGCGGCAGATCGCGGTAGGACTTCAAACCCTGATTGAAGATCTGGACGTGACCCGGGCAGTTCATCGGCTTGATGGCGTACTCGCGGTTTTCGGACTGGGTGGTGAACATGGCCTGGGCGTATTTCTCCCAGTGACCTGAACGCTCCCACAGGACGCGGTCCATCATGAACGGACCTTTCACTTCCTGATAGTCGTACTCTTTGAGCTTGCCGCGGATAAAGGTTTCCAGCTCACGGAAGATGGTCCAGCCATCGTTGTGCCAGAACACCATACCGGGTGCTTCTTCCTGCATGTGATACAGGTCGAGCTGCTTGCCGATCTTGCGGTGGTCGCGCTTGGCGGCCTCTTCCAGACGCTGCAGATAGGCCTTGAGCTGCTTCTTGTCAGCCCAGGCGGTACCGTAGATACGCTGCAGCATCTTGTTGTTGGAGTCACCGCGCCAGTAGGCGCCGGACATCTTCAGCAACTTGAAGTGGTGGCAGTGACGCATGTTGGGCACGTGCGGGCCGCGACACATGTCGATGTACTCTTCGTGATGATAGAGACCTGGCTGGTCATCACGGGCAATGTTCTGATCCAGGATTTCGACTTTGTAAGACTCGCCGCGCGCCTCGAATACATCGCGCGCTTCTTGCCAGGAGACTTTCTTCTTGATGACGTCGTAATCCTTGGCTACCAGCGCCAGCATGCGCTCTTCCAGGGCAGCCAGATCTTCATCGGTCAGGGTACGGTCAAGATCAACGTCATAGTAGAAGCCGTTGTCGATGACAGGACCGATGGCCATCTTGGTCTGGGGCCAGAGTTGCTTGATAGCATGACCCAGCAAGTGGGCGCAGGAGTGGCGCAGGATGTCCAGACCTTCTTCGTCTTTGGCGGTGATGATGGCCAGCGCAGCATCGGCTTCGATCAGCTCGCACGCATCCACCAGTTCACCGTTTACCCGACCGGCAATGCACGCCTTGGCGAGGCCGGGACCGATGTCCGCAGCCACATCCATGACGGAAACAGAGTGGGCAAATTGACGTTGGCTGCCGTCAGGCAGAGTAATGATTGGCATTATGTGTTTCCTTATACAGTGGTGACCCCTACCAAAGGTCACATGCGGGATGAAAAAGAGATTCAAAAAGGTGATGTTCTGGTTCTCCACAGCACTTTGCGAAGACGGCCTGACACGTCAACCACATGTCTAACGTGACAAACCAAGCCAAAACGGCCCCATGCTACCAGAAGTCGGGCGTGCTGTATCGGATTTGCAGATATTTTCTACAGTCAAATGAGTCGCCAGCCGACTATTCGCCAAGCAGGGATTGCCAGTTGAAGTCAAAGTCACTGCTCCCCTCCTCGGCCAGCGCCAGCTCTTGCAGCACCTGAAGCGCCAGCTTGTTACCCTTTTGTGCCGCCTGATAGAGCCACTGTTTCGCCTGAGGCAAATCGATCCTGCCGCTGACCCCCGTCAGATGAAGGACGCCGACTTTCAGCATGGCCGGGACATCACCATTACGGGCAGCCTGATCCATCCAGTGAAAGGCTTGGCGCAGATCACGCTTGACCCCGACACCGCGCAGATAGAGCTCTGCCAGCCGGTATTGGCCGAAGGGATCACCTGCCTGCGCCGACTGGCGATAGAGGCTGATGGCCTGATGGATATCCTGCTCGCTCCCCTGCCCTACCTCATGGCTCCAGCCCATCAAGGCTTGCGCCCTAGGCTGCCCTTGCGCCGCCAGTGGCGACCAGATCCGGGTCGCCTCATCGAAGTGACCGGTGCGCCAGGCACGGTTGGCGGCAGCCATCTCCTGCTCGGTGGAGAGCGGAAGCAGACGCCAGATAACCAGCGCAAGCAGACAGATAAACAGCCAACGGGAAGTGGTGGGGCTCATGATGATTTCCGTGATCCAATTCTCATTTCGTCTATGTAAACGAAATGTAGCGCCGCGATCAAGCAAGAGATCCCAGCGACAACCCTTTTTGCACCCGGTCGATCAGCAGTTGTTGTCATTTATCCGGGGTACCGGCAAAATAACTGTATGTATGAACAGTGTCGGTGCACACCATGGCAGGACGAGGCAGCCCCTACAATATCGATCACCGTTTTAGCGGTCCCCTTGTCGAGGCGGTCGATGACGGCTGGCAATCGTTCGATTGGGATGCCGCCTTCACCCCCTCTGTGCCTGACACCGAGGTGCGGGAGATCGGTGCACGCAGCATCATCAGCTACAACAGCTCACCGGATGTCCCCTTTGGTCGCTCCATCAACCCCTATCAGGGATGCGAACACGGCTGCATCTACTGCTATGCCAGACCCAGCCATGCCTATCTGGAGCTCTCCCCCGGCCTCGATTTCGAGAGCAAGCTGTTTGCCAAACGCAATGCAGCCGACCTGCTGCGCCGGGAGTTTGCCAAACCTGCCTATCAGCCACAGACCATCGTCATTGGCGCCAATACCGATCCCTATCAACCCATCGAACAGCGCTATCGCCTGACCCGGCAGTTGCTGGAAGTGATGCTGGCCCACCGCCACCCGGTCGGGCTCATTACCAAGAGCGCCATGACCTTGCGCGACCTCGATCTGTTGACCGAGCTGGCCAGAGAGGGACTGTGTCAGGTGATGGTGTCGGTGACGACCTTGAACGAAACCCTGCGCCGACAGCTGGAGCCCCGCGCCAGCACGGGCGCCGGCCGCTTGAAAGTGATCGAGAAGCTGGCCAACGCTGGCGTACAGGTGGGGGTATTGGCCGCCCCCATGATCCCGCGGCTCAATGAGCCGGAGCTGGAGCAGATCATCAAATCGGCGGCCGAGGCGGGCGCCAGCTGCGCCGATTACATCCTGCTGCGGCTGCCCCACGAGTTGGCGCCGCTATTTGGGGACTGGCTCGATACCCACTATCCGGGCCAGAAGGAGGCTATTTTGAATCAGTTGCGAGCCAGCCGCGGTGGCGGGCTCAACAGTACCGCCTTCGGTACCCGCATGCGCGGTGAGGGGCATTTTGCCGATCTGCTGGCCCAGCGCTTTCGCCTCATCAGCAAGCGCCTCGATCTGGGCAAACGTCATATTCAGCTCAGGCTGGATGGGTTTATCCGCCCCGGGGAGCAGCTGTCGCTCTTCTAATCCCCCTGCTCACGCCCTTCACACATCAGGCGTGCCAAGAGCTTGAGAGGAAGATATGGCGCAACACATCCCGTGGAAATCCCGCTTTTCAGAATTTTCCAACGGAGTAGCCATGTCACGACAGGATCGCGCTATCCGGTAAAGACCGTGCTAACGCCTTAGCCTGCGCGCTGCTCCCGACCCTGTTGCACCATTTCAACCGGCAGCCGCGAGGGTTCATGGGCCACTTCGTGCTCATCCTCTTCATACTGCGGCACCTCTGACTCGCCCCATACCCGGCTCCACCAAATTTCCCACGTGATCCAACTGGTCATATGCAGCTCCTGACGGTGAAGGTGATGGCAACAACGCATCACTCGCCCGGCAGGATAGCGACTGGGAATGACAGGGAAATGACAAAAAATCACTTGTAAAAAGGCAACTGGCGGTGGCGAGGAAAAGCCGAAACAGTTCACATATTCGGCGAAATCATACTGAAAGCGGTCACAAATCTGCAGGTTGTTGATTGCAGCTCACTCTGTTCCCGCCAAAGCTGGGTTGCCCATTCAGGCATCTATAAAAACAGGGACACAATAATGAAACACACAGCGGGAATATGGGCGATCGCAGGCATGCTGATCGCCCCCTTGGCGCACGCCGACGTCATACTGCACGCCTTCAACTGGAAGTACAGTGAAGTGACCGCCAAAGCCGACCTTATCAAGTCGGCCGGTTACAAACAGGTACTCATCTCGCCGCCTCTCAAGTCATCAGGCAACGAGTGGTGGGCTCGTTACCAGCCGCAGGATCTGCGTCTTGTCGACTCCCCTCTTGGCAACAAGCAGGATCTCGAGCAGCTGATCGCCGCCATGAAGGCGCGGGGTATCGCCGTCTATGCCGATGTGGTGCTCAACCACATGGCCAACGAAAGCTGGAAACGCCAGGACCTCAACTATCCCGGCAACGAGCTGCTGCAAAGCTACGCCAGCAACCCGGCCTATTTCGAGCGCCAGAAACTGTTTGGCGATCTGGGGCAAAACTTCCTCTCCGGTCAGGATTTTCATCCCGAAGGGTGCATCAGCGACTGGAGCGATCCGGGTCATGTCCAGTATTGGCGACTCTGTGGTGGTGCCGGTGACAAGGGGCTGCCGGATCTGGATCCCAATAACTGGGTGGTAAGCCAGCAACAGGCCTATCTCAAGGCACTCAAGGGGATGGGGATCAAGGGTTTTAGGGTCGATGCGGTCAAGCACATGAGCGATTACCAGATCAATGCCGTGTTCACCCCCGAAATCAAACAGGGGATGCACGTGTTTGGCGAGGTGATCACCACAGGGGGCGCAGGCAGCACCGATTACGAGCGCTTCCTCAAACCCTACCTCGACAGCAGCGGCCAGGGAGCCTATGACTTTCCGCTGTTTGCCTCCCTGCGCGGTGCCTTCAGTTACGGTGGCAGCATGAACCTGCTGGCGGATCCGGGCGCCTATGGTCAGGCGCTGCCGGGCAGTCGCGCCGTCACCTTTGCCGTGACCCACGACATCCCCACCAACGACGGCTTCCGCTATCAGATCTTAAGCCAGACTGACGAGAAGCTGGCCTACGCCTACCTGCTCGGCCGCGATGGTGGCTCGCCGCTGGTCTATTCGGATCACGGCGAGACCCAGGCCAAGGATGGACTGCGCTGGCAGGATTACTACCAGCGCGCCGATCTCAAGGGGATGATCCGCTTCCACAATGCGGTGCAGGGTCAACCCATGCAGTTGGTCGGCAGCGGTGACTGCTTTGTGCTGTTCAAACGGGGCAAGCAGGGGCTGGTCGGCATCAACAAGTGCGACTATGAGCAGGAGTATTGGCTCGATACCGCCAAATTCGAGATGAACTGGTATCGCAACTATCGTGACGTGCTCGACCAAGGGGCCGTAGTCAACGTGCAGAGCCAGTGGGTACGGGTTACCATTCCCGCCCGCAGCGCCAGAATGTGGTTGCAGGAGTGACCCAGCCGTAAGATCAGCGGAGAGTCATAAAAAGCAGACAAATAAAAAGAGCGACCACCAGGGTCGCTCTTTTTGCTCAGAGACGTTGCTCGGGTAACCGGTGACGATTACTCGTCGCCCGCTTCCCCAGCATCGACCGCATCAGTGCCGGTCGCGGTATCGGTACCTTCAGATACCTCACCGTCAACGGCCAGCGCCTCGTTCTCGTCTTCGTCGCTCTCGGCGATGCGCTGCAGACCGACTACGGTCTCGTCTTCACCGGTACGGATCAGACGGACACCGCCGGTGTTACGGCCAATGACGCTCACCTCGGCAACACGGGTACGCACCAGGGTACCGCCGTTGGTGATCAGCATGATCTGGTCGGTATCTTCGACCTGGATCGCATCGATCACCTTGCCATTACGCTCATCCACCTTGATGGAGATAACGCCCTGGGTACCACGGCTCTTGGTCGGGTATTCGGCCAACGCAGTCCGCTTGCCGTAACCGTTCTCGGTGGCGGTGAGGATGGCACCTTCGCCGCGCGGAACGATGAGGGAAACCACCTTGTCACCGGCGCCCAGCTTGATGCCACGGACACCGGCGGCGGTACGACCCATGGGACGCACGCCCTTGAAGGTGCCCTTGCTTTCGGTACCTTCGCCGTTGTCGCTGCCATCATCGTCATTGCCGGCATCGTCGTCGGTTTCAACGTCATCGCTGACATCGGCATCGGCGCGACCGCTGCCTTCCGCGAAGCGAACGACTTTACCCGCATCGGAGAAGAGCATGATCTCGTTGCTGCCATCGGTGATATCCACCCCGATCAGCTCATCACCCTCTTTGAGGTTGATGGCACGAATACCGGAGGAGAGCGGACGGCTGAAGTCAGAGAGGCTGGTCTTCTTCACGGTACCGTTGGCGGTGGCGAAGAACACATACTTCTCGGCGTCATACTCCTTCACCGGCAGGATAGCGGTGATACGCTCACCCTCTTCCAGCGGCAGCAGGTTGATGATCGGACGACCACGGGCGCCACGGGAGGCTTCCGGCAGCTGGTAAACCTTGAGCCAGTAGACCTTGCCACGGGTGGAGAAGCACAGAATGGTGTCGTGGGTGTTGGCCACCAGCAGACGCTCCACAAAGTCCTCTTCCTTGATCCGGGTGGCCGACTTGCCACGACCACCACGGCGCTGGGCCTCGTAGTCGGAGAGCGGCTGATACTTCACATAACCCTGGTGAGACAGGGTAACCACCACATCTTCCGGGGTGATCAAATCTTCGATGTTGATCTCGGCACTGGACATGCTGATCTCGGTGCGACGCTCGTCACCATACTGCTCGCGCACGGCCAGCAGTTCATCGCGGATCACTTCCATCAGACGAGCCGGGCTCGCCAAGATGTGCAGCAACTCGGCAATCAGATCCAGCAGAGACTGGTACTCTTCCAGGATCTTCTCGTGCTCGAGGCCAGTCAGCTTGTGCAGACGCAGGTCAAGGATGGCCTGGGCTTGCTGTTCGGTCAGGAAGTATTGACCTTCACGGATACCGAACTCGGGCTCCAGCCACTCTGGCCGTGCCGCGTCATCGCCCGCTTTTTCCAGCATGGCGGCCACGTTGCCGAGTTCCCAGCCCTTGGCAACCAGGCCCGCTTTCGCGTCGGCCGGGGTCGCGCTGTGGCGGATCAGCTCGATGATGGGATCAATGTTGGCCAGCGCAACCGCCAGACCTTCCAAAATGTGTGCCCGATCCCGCGCCTTGCGCAATTCGAACACGGTCCGGCGAGTCACCACTTCACGGCGGTGCAGCAGGAACGCATCCAGGATCTCTTTAAGGTTCATCACCTTGGGCTGGTTGTTATCGAGCGCCACCATGTTGATGCCGAACGTGGTCTGCATCTGGGTGTGCTTGTAGAGATTGTTCAGCACAATCTCGCCGGACTCGCCGCGCTTGATCTCGATAACGATGCGCATACCGTCTTTGTCAGACTCATCGCGCAGGGCACTGATGCCCTCGATCTTCTTCTCTTTGACCAGCTCGGCGATCTTCTCGATCAGTCGAGCCTTGTTCACCTGATAGGGGATCTCGTGAACGATGATGGTCTCGCGACTGGTCTTCTCGTCCACTTCCACTTCAGCCTTGGCCCGCACATAGATGGAGCCACGACCGGTACGGTACGCCTGCACGATGCCGGAACGACCGTTGATAATGCCGCCGGTGGGGAAATCCGGGCCGGTGATGTAGGTCATCAGCTCGTCAATGGTGAGGTCGCCGTTTTCGATCAGCGCCAGGCAGCCATTGACAATCTCGGTGAGGTTGTGAGGCGGAATGTTGGTCGCCATGCCCACCGCGATACCGGAGGAGCCGTTGACCAGCAGGTTGGGAACCTTGGTAGGCATGACCGCCGGGATCATCTCGGTACCGTCATAGTTCGGCACCCAGTCCACGGTCTCTTTGTCCAGATCGGCCAGCAGCTCGTGGGAGATGCGGGCCATCCGCACTTCGGTATAACGCATCGCCGCGGCGCTGTCGCCGTCGACTGAACCGAAGTTGCCCTGACCATCGACCAGCATGTAACGCATGGAGAAATCCTGCGCCATCCGGACAATGGTGTCATACACAGCGATATCGCCGTGCGGGTGATATTTACCGATTACGTCACCGACCACACGGGCCGATTTTTTATAGGGCTTGTTCCAGTCGTTCCCCAACTCGTTCATAGCAAACAGAACGCGGCGGTGAACCGGTTTCAAGCCATCACGCACATCCGGCAGAGCTCGTCCTACGATCACGCTCATGGCGTAATCAAGATAGGAACTCTTGAGCTCTTCTTCGATGTTGACCGGCGTGATCTCTCTGGCCAGATCGCTCATAGAAAGCCTTATCCCTAATTAGTTGTTCTTTGGCTTAAACAGCGCGACATGGTAACACACTGAGCCAAATACCTTAAGCCACAAATCGGGTATCAGATCGGGCTGGTGTGACAAAGTCCGTCCGTTATAATGCCCGCCAGGACAATAGATTGCGCCCATGACTCAGAAGCGGGCGCCCTGCCACAGGATCTTCGAAAAATGAACAGTGATGCCAATGTCGATCTGACAGAAATCGCCAAGTTTGAAGCCATCGCCTCCCGCTGGTGGGACATGGAAGGTGAATTCAAACCCCTGCATCAAATCAATCCGGTACGCCTTGACTGGATCACCGACAAAAGTGGCGGTCTGTTTGGCAAGCGCATTCTCGATATCGGATGTGGTGGCGGCATTCTCTCCGAGAGCATGGCCCGCCGTGGTGCCAAGATCACCGGCATCGACATGGGCAAGGAGCCCCTCGGCGTCGCCCGCCTGCACGCTCTGGAGCAGGGTGTCGAGCTCGAGTACCGCCAGATCACCGCCGAAGCCCATGCCGCCGAAGTGCCGGGCCAGTATGACGTAGTCACCTGCATGGAGATGCTGGAGCATGTGCCGGACCCCGCCTCCGTGCTGCGCGCCATCGCGACTCTGGTGCGCCCGGGCGGCCGGGTGTTCGTCTCCACCATCAACCGCAACCCCAAATCCTATCTGATGATGATCATCGGGGCCGAATACCTGATGAAGATGGTGCCCAAGGGTACACACGATCACAAAAAATTCATCACTCCGGCCGAACTGTGTCGCATGGGGGAAGCAGCGGGCCTGCTGGTGCTGGACATGAGCGGCGTCCACTACGCCCCCCTCACCAACCAGTTCAAGCTCGGCAAGAATGTCGACGTCAACTATATGGTGGAGTTTGTCCGCCCGGAGCACGGTTGATGAGCGCCTCTCGCCCTCTGCCCCTGCGCGGTGTGCTGTTCGATCTGGATGGCACCCTGCTCGACACAGCCCCGGATCTGGGGGCCGCCGTCAACCATGTACTGATCAGCGAAGGCTTTGCGCCGCTCTCTGACGACATCATTCGTCAGACCACCTCCCACGGGGCGCTCGGGCTGCTGAAAGCGGGCCTCGGCGACGAACTGCTTGAGGAGCTGGGGGCCACCCGCCTGCGCAATGCCCTGCTCGACTACTACGCGGCCAATCTCTGCGTCGGTACCCGTCCCTATGAGGGAATGGTGGATCTTATCGAGTGGCTCGACGAGAAACAGCTCCCATGGGGCATCGTCACCAACAAGCCGGGCTTTCTCACCGAGCCGCTGCTGGCAGCCCTGCCACAGCTTGCCAGCTGCGGCGTCACTGTCAGTGCCGATACCCTGCCGGTACGAAAGCCCGACCCCGCCCCCATGTTCTTTGCTTGTGAGAAGCTGGGGGTCGAAGCAGCTCACTGCCTCTATGTGGGGGATCATGTGCGGGATATCGAAGCGGGCCGCAATGCTGGCATGCGCACCGCGGTCGCTGGCTGGGGCTATCTCAATGATGAGGAAGATCCCGCCCAGTGGGGCGCCGATCTGCAGTTTGATACCGTGCAGGCCCTGCACCACTGGCTGCGCTATGAGCTGAAGGCCAAAGCGTAACGCGCAGCCTTACCGGCTGATATGCGAAAACGGGGCGAAGAGACTCTCCGCCCCTTGCATCTCTTCCTTTACGCTCCTGCGTCCTGCGCCACCATCACTCGTCTATTCATGGATAATAAAGGCAGCTTTCTGCCTGTTGGATACCCATTTGACAAGCTCGCAGCCGTCACAAAGCGGCCACAAACCACCCTCATCTGATGCAAAGCCCTTGCCACGCCGAGCCCGCGGCTGCGACAACTGGACAGCTTTTGACCCTTGTTGCATAAGGGATAATCAGCCGCCGTTTGCTAGTAAAAAGCCCCCCGTTTCGCAAGCAAAAAAAGTTATTTAAATTTTCCATCTTCGATCGGGAGACTTGCATTTAGCGGAGCGGACGAATGAAAACCCGCTCACTGTGAGCGGTCACTAACTGATGGGGCAAGACTCACAATTTATCCACAGCTCGTCACTTATCCACACATTGCAATGGCGGGCTGACCTCACTATCTTGTAGCTCGAACTTAAAATAACACTACATCTTGTGATTCATCGCACAATCTCTACCCAACTCCCGCATATCGCCGGGGCCTGGGTGGCACCATTGTGCGATGGTTTTTCGGGAATCAACTGAAGGTCATCAGCCAATGAACTTGTTTGTGACGAAGCGTAACGGACACAAAGAACCCATCGATCTGGATAAAATTCACCGCGTGCTGGACTGGGCCGCCGAAGGGCTCGACAACGTGTCGGTCTCCCAGGTAGAGCTCAAATCCCACATCCAGTTCTATGACGGTATCCGTACCGCCGACATTCACGAAACCATCATCAAGGCGACGGCTGACCTCATCTCCGAGCAGACCCCGGACTACCAGTACATGGCAGCCCGTCTGGCCATCTTCCACCTGCGCAAGAAGGCCTACGGCCAGTTCGAACCGCCCCACCTCTACCAGCACGTGGCTCGTCTGGTGGACATGGGCAAGTACGACAAGCACCTGCTGGAAGACTACACCCAGGCCGAATTCGAAGAGCTGAACACCCATCTGGATCACTGGCGCGACATGGATTTCTCCTACGCGGCAGTCAAACAGCTGGAAGGCAAATATCTGGTCCAGAACCGCGTTACCGGCGAGATCTACGAGAGCCCGCAGTTCCTCTATATGCTGGTTGCGGCCTGCCTCTTCTCCAAGTATCCGAAAGATACCCGTCTGGACTACATCAAGCGCTTCTATGATGCGGTCTCGACCTTCAAGATCTCCCTGCCGACCCCGATCATGAGCGGCGTGCGCACCCCGACCCGTCAGTTCAGCTCCTGCGTACTGATCGAATGCGACGACAGTCTGGACTCCATCAACGCCACCGCCAGCTCCATCGTGCGTTATGTCTCCCAGCGCGCCGGTATCGGTATCAACGCCGGTCGCATCCGCGGTCTGGGCAGCCCCATCCGTGGTGGCGAAGCGTTCCACACCGGTTGCATCCCCTTCTACAAATACTTCCAGACTGCCGTGAAGTGCTGCTCCCAGGGCGGCGTACGCGGCGGTGCGGCCACCCTGTTCTACCCGCTGTGGCACACCGAAGTGGAAAGCCTGCTGGTGCTGAAGAACAACCGCGGCGTGGAAGAGAACCGTGTTCGTCACATGGACTACGGCGTGCAGATCAACAAGCTGATGTACCAGCGCCTCATCAAGGGCGGTGACATCACTCTGTTCTCCCCGTCCGATGCGCCGGGTCTGTACGATGCCTTCTTTGCCGATCAGGACAAGTTCGAAGAGCTCTACGTCAAGTACGAGCAGGATCCGGCCATTCGCAAGAAGACTCTGAAAGCGGTAGACCTCTTCTCCCTGATGATGCAGGAGCGTGCCGGTACAGGTCGCATCTACATCCAGAACGTCGATCACTGCAACACCCACAGCCCGTTCGACCCGAGCGTGGCGCCGGTACGCCAGTCCAACCTCTGCCTCGAAATTGCGCTGCCGACCAAGCCGCTCAACAATATCGACGACGAGAGTGGCGAAATCGCCCTGTGCACCCTCTCCGCCTTCAACCTCGGTGCCATCGAGAAGCTGGAAGATCTGGAAGAGATGGCCGATCTGGCCGTGCGTGCCCTCGATGCCCTGCTCGACTATCAGGATTACCCGATTGCCGCCGCCAAGAAGGGCAGCATGGGTCGTCGCACCCTGGGGATCGGCGTCATCAACTACGCCTACTACCTGGCCAAAAACGGTGCCCGTTACTCCGACGGCTCCGGTCTGGCCCTGACTCACCGTACCTTCGAGGCCATCCAGTACTATCTGCTGAAAGCCTCCGTGCAGCTGGCCCGCGAGTTCGGTCCCTGCCCGCTGTTTGGCGAGACCACCTATGCCCAGGGCATCCTGCCCATCGACACCTACAAGAAGGATCTGGATGCGCTGTGCAACGAGCCTCTGCATCTGGATTGGGAAAGTCTGCGTGAAGAGATCAAGTCCGTGGGCTTGCGCAACTCCACCCTGACCGCCCTGATGCCGAGCGAGACCTCCAGCCAGATCTCCAACGCCACCAACGGTATCGAGCCGCCGCGCGGCCTGGTCTCGGTCAAGGCCTCCAAGGACGGCATTCTCAAACAGGTGGTGCCCGAGTATGATCGCCTGAAAGATCAATACGAATTGCTCTGGAAGCAACCGAGCGTTGACGGCTACCTGCAGCTGGTCGGTATCATGCAGAAGTTTGTGGATCAGGCGATCTCCGCCAACACCAACTACGACCCTGCCCGTTTCGAAGGCAACAAGGTCCCGATGAAACAGCTGCTCAAGGACTTGCTGACCGCCTACAAATACGGCCTCAAGACCCTGTACTATCACAACACCCGTGATGGTGCAGACGATGCCCAGACCGATCTGCAAGATGACGGTTGCGCTGGCGGGGCTTGCAAAATCTAAGTCACGGCAAGAACTGATAACCGGGCGGGAGCATGAAGCTCCCGCTCTCCTGTTTTCTCTATTCACATATTCTGGTAACCATGGCCTATTCAACTTTCTGCCAAACCCAAAACGACCAGCTCAAAGAGCCGATGTTTTTTGGCCAATCGGTCAACGTAGCCCGTTATGATCAACAAAAGCACGAAGTGTTCGAGCGGCTGATCGAGAAGCAGCTCTCCTTCTTCTGGCGCCCGGAAGAGGTGGATGTCTCCCGTGATCGCATCGACTATCAGGCCCTGCCGCCCCACGAGCAGCACATTTTCATCTCCAACCTGAAGTACCAGACCCTGCTGGACTCCATTCAGGGTCGCAGCCCCAACGTGGCCCTGCTGCCGCTGGTCTCCATTCCGGAGCTGGAAACCTGGATTGAGACCTGGGCCTTCTCGGAGACCATCCACTCTCGCTCCTACACCCACATCATCCGCAATATCGTCAACACTCCCGCCCAGGTGTTCGACGACATCGTGACCAACGAGCAGATCTTGAAGCGCGCTGGCTCCATCAGCCACTTCTACGACGATCTGATCGAAGCGACCGCCCTCTACAACCTGCATGGTGAAGGGACCCACACCGTCGCGGGCCGCGAGGTGACCATCACCTTGCGCGAGCTCAAAAAGAAGCTCTATCTGTGCCTGATGAGCGTCAACGCGCTGGAAGCAATCCGCTTCTACGTCAGCTTCGCCTGCTCCTTTGCCTTCGCCGAGCGTGAACTGATGGAAGGCAACGCCAAGATCATCAAGATGATCGCCCGCGACGAAGCGCTGCACCTCACCGGCACCCAGCACATGCTGAACCTGATGCGCACCGGCCAGGATGACCCGGAGATGGCCGAGATCGCCGCCGAGTGCGAACAGGCCTGCTTCGAGATCTTCAAGGAAGCAGCCATTCAGGAGAAGGAGTGGGCCGAGTACCTGTTCCAGGACGGCTCCATGATCGGCCTGAACAAGGACATCCTCTGCCAGTACGTGGAGTACATCACCAACTTGCGCATGAGCGCGGTCGGCCTGCAGCCAGCCTTTGCCGGCACCAAGCAGAACCCGATCCCTTGGATCAACACCTGGCTGTCATCCGACAACGTGCAGGTCGCCCCGCAAGAGGTAGAGGTCAGCTCCTATCTGGTCGGTCAGATCGACAGCGAAGTCAATGCCGATGACCTGGGTGATTTCGAGCTGTGAGTGACGCCAACAACACGCTGACCCATGCCCCGCACGCGCCTGCCGAACAGCATGCGGTCGTGGCACCACGGGTACATACCCGGGATGGTGCCGTGCTGTACGCCCATCCCGGCGAAAGCGTGTTGGAAACCCTGGAGCGCCATGGTCATCATGTGGAGTTCCAGTGTCGCAGCGGCTATTGCGGCGCCTGCCGCACTCCGCTGATAGCCGGCAAGGTGCACTATCCCAATGTGCCGCTGGCATTTGTCGCCCAGGGGGAGTGCCTCCCCTGCTGCTGCAAACCGGTCGGCGCTATCCGGTTGGATATCCAGAAGAGCTGACGCAGCCACCAGCAGCCACTCGCACAAAATAGAAAGCCGCCGGAGCAATCCGGCGGCTTTTTTGTCTCTTCACATTGCCCGGGCGCCCGATTACAGACGCGCGAACCCTCAGAGGATTACAACCAGGGGGCGGCAGTCGGCCCGTGGTGCAGGCCCAGTTTCCAGACTCGGCCGAAGTGCTTGTAGTGACCGGCCGCGACACCGGCCTTCTCACCCATACCGTGGTAGAGATCGAGGTGCCCCTTCTTCACCGCCCCGCCCACATCCAGCGCAATCAACAGCCGCAGCTGGTGCTTGCCGGTCCAGTTGCCCTCTTTGTCGAGCAAGGGGACTTCAGCGAGGATCGGGGTCCCCATCGGCAGCAGGGTCTTGTCGGCGGCAACGGCAGCCAGCGGCAGCAGCGGGATACCGGCAGCGCCGATCACATCATTGGTGGGGCGACGCTCGAAGAAGACATAGGAGGGGTTCTGCTCCACCAGCTCCTTGACGGTCTCCTCCGGTTGACGGTTGGCCCATTCCTTGATGGCCTTCATCGACATCTGCTCTTTGGGCACTTCACCGCGGTCGATCAGTACCCGGCCGATACTGACGTAACCGTGGCCGTTCTTGCCGCTGTAGCCCAGATACTGCAGCCGATCGTCATCCCCGTAGTGGACAAAGCCCGAGCCCTGCACATCCATCAGGAAGTTGTCGATAAGGGATTTGCTGTAACCCAGCTCCAGCCCGCGGTTGGCCAAGGCCCCCTGATGGATCTCGGCCCGGGTCGGACAGCGACCGCCACATTTGGGCATTGCATAGATGGGATATTTGTACTTGGCATCCGGGCGGTGGCGCACTTCCAGCACCGGCGAGTAGTAACCGGTAAAGAGCACGTTACCCATGCGATCGGCGCCGCCCAGCTGAGCGAGGCTGATACCGTAACGGGTGATGTCGGCAGGGTTGCCACCGCCCGCGACCCAGCGGGAGAGCTGGTGATAGAGCTCGCCATAACGGCGGGTCATCTTGCCGGAGCGCTCCAATACCAGTCTGCTTTGCGGGCCAAACTTGCTGTAGTCGGCATGCGCACGGCTATTGACTCGCTCCACCCTCACCAGATCCTCTGGCAAGGTTCCGTCCAGATACTGCTTGCCCAGATTTTCCGGCACCTCGCAGTTAAGAAAGCATCTGTTGTCGGTCTGTTTTTTGGGCACTTCTGCTTTGTCAGAGTTGCCCGCACAACCGGCCAGTCCCAGCACTGCGGCGGTCAGCCAGTACGCGTGTTTGTTCATATGTCCTCATATAACGCCAAGAGCCATGCTCGGCGGGGAAGATGCCAAATTTGCAGGGGGAAAGCAAACGACATCAATCACTTGAAGCAGGATTTCTCCAAAGGGGATCCGCTGGGTTATAACAAGGTGACAAGGTGTGCGAGGTGATGGATGGAACAGCTCGAAATATTCCCGCTGCAGAGCCCCTGCATCGGGGTCTGCGAAGTGAACAACAAGGGCTACTGCAAGGGGTGCCTGCGCAATCGCGAAGAGCGTTTCAACTGGCTCACCATGACCCCTGCCCAGCAACAAGAGGTGATGCGCCTGTGCCGGGATCGCAAACGCCGGGTCGAGGCTGCGCGGCGCAAGGCTCGCGAAGGCGATCAACCCGAACCAATACCGCAATCTGGCTGGGATTTCTGACCCGCTCCTAACATCCCTGCAAGCCATATTCCTGCGCTCACGAGACACGACCTATCCTGCATATAAAAAATGCCGCCCGCTCTTTCGACCGGGCGGCATTGTCATTGTGATGCGCGTTATGAGCGCGGCAGATCAACCAAACAGATGGTGGCTGACGATGAACAGGCCGCCGGAGAGCAACATGGTCAGCGGCAGGGTCAGCACCCAGGCCATCAGGATGGTCTTGATGGTCTGGCTCTGCAGGCCGGATTTGTTGGCAATCATGGTACCCGCCACCGCAGAAGAGAGGATGTGGGTGGTGGACACCGGCATACCGGTCAGACTGGCGACCCCGATGGAGGTTGCAGCCGTGATCTGGGCCGCAATGCCCTGGCTGTAGGTCATGCCGGTGGTGCCGATCTTCTCGCCCACGGTATGGACGATACGACGCCAGCCCACCATGGTGCCGCAACCGAGCGCCAGCGCGATGGAGACGATCACCCAGGTCGGTGCGTATTCAGCGGTCGCGGTCAGATCCTTGCGCCATTTGGCCAGATCGGTCAGCTCCTTGGCTGGCAGCGGCAGCTTGGCAGCCTTGCGGGCGGTGTCATCGATACAGAGCAGCAGACGACGCACTTCGCGGCGGTCGGTCAGGCTCATCTGATCATAAGTACGCACGGCCCCCAGACGGGCATCCAGGGTGGCCATCGCCTGCAGCACGCCATCGGCGGAGCAGTGGGTCATCAGCTCTTCCTGAGCCGTTGCTGGTGCAGAGAAGTTGATGACACCAGAGAGGGCGGACTGGTTGCGCTGGTAGATCTCCATGATGCGCTGGTTGGCATCCTGGGTCCGGTCCAGATCATAGGCGCGGCTGTTCATGTCCAGTGCGAAATAGGCAGGCGCCATACAGATCAGCACCAGCATCACCAGACCGATGCCCTTCTGGCCATCGTTGGAGCCGTGTACGAAGCTGACGCCCATGGCCGAGGCCACCAGGGTCAGACGCGCCCAGAATGGCGGGTGCTTCTTGCCATCGACCAGCTGACGCTCTTCCGGTGTTTTGTGGATCTTGTTGCTGGTCCAGATGCGTTTCATCGCCAGCAGCAGCAGTGCCGCTATGATGAAGCCGATGGTGGGAGAGATGATGAGGGAAAGCATGATGTCGATCGCTTTGCCCACGTTGATCCCTTCTGTCACCGGTTTATGGGTGATCCAGGCATAGGCGCCGCCTACCCCCAGAATGGAACCGATCAAGGTATGTGAACTGGAGGCCGGGATCCCGAAGAACCAGGTGCCCAGGTTCCACACGATGGCGGAAAACAACAAGGAGAAGACCATGATCAACCCTTGGGTGGAGTCCATCCCAAGCAGCAGGTCGATGGGCAACAGATGGACAATGGCATAGGCCACACCCAGACCGCCGAACATGACGCCAAAAAAGTTGAAGATCCCCGATGCAACGACCGCCAGGTGAGCTGGCATCGCCTTGGTATAGATAACCGTTGCTACCGCGTTGGCGGTATCGTGAAAGCCGTTGATAAATTCATAGGCAAGCACAAAAAAAACGGCCAATACCAAACCGATTGACCACCACAAACCCAAACCACTAAACATTTCAAACATAAAAAAAAGCCTGTTTATGAGTTGCGGCGGATTATGCCAGATGGCGGCCAACACCATAGCCACCATTGAAATATTTCAGCCATAAAAAAAAAGAGCTTTTTGGAAAAAAATATCCTAGAGCCAGTCTTCATGCGGCTTGCCATCGATTAATTAAAGCCATCAATGATTGCGGGAAAGGGCAAAAATAGCTGACAATTAAGCCAATAATTTAATTTTTATGACATTTTTATGACAGAAAAACGGGCAGAAGTGGTGATAAAACGTCCCTGCCCAACCAATCTCATCCGACCAGCACCATCAACCCCATATCCGTTTGATTCCAGATGCAAAAAGGGAGCACCTTGTGCTCCCTTGCATCGTTGCCGTGTTGCCAGTTATCAGTCCTGATTGATACGGCTGGCAACGGCACCCTGCTGGCTCTTGTACTTGGCATTTTCCCGCTTGTTGTAGGGACGGGCCGCGACGCCGGAGAGCATCTCGAAGTTCAAGGCGCCAATTTTCATCTTCGGGCGCAGTGCCAGCGGCAGTTTGCCGCCGTTGTAGAACTCCAGCACGATGCGACCGGACCAACCCGGATCGATCCGGTGCGCGGTCACGTGCACCATCAAACCCAGCCGCGCCAATGAAGAGCGGCCATCCAGCCAGCCGACGATATCGGCAGGCAGGGTGACGGATTCGTAGGTCACCGCCAGCGCCAGCTGACCCGGGTGCAGGTAGAAGGCTTCGCCATCGGGGATGTGGATCTCGTCACTCATCACCCGATCGATGGCATCGGCCATCTCGCTGCTCGGGCCGCTCAGGTCGATATAGGGCGCGGTATGATCGCGAAACACCCGAAACTCGTTACCCAGCAGCACATCGACACTGACACCACTGATCCGCTCTACCCCGGGCCGTGGCTCAATGACGATCTTGCCTTCATCCAGATGGCGTTCAATATCGGTATCACACAGACGCATTGGGCGACTCTCCTGACAAATTGTGCTTTTAAAAAAGCCGGGCATCACCCGGCTTGTTTCATCTTAACCAATCAACATGTGGCGGATACGCGCTTTGAGCATGTCGATGGCGATGCGGTTCTTGCCACCACGGGGCACGATCACATCGGCATACTGTTTGGACGGCTCGATAAACTGCAGGAACATCGGACGCACTGTCTTCTGGTACTGCTTGAGCACGGAGTCCATGGTACGGCCACGCTCCTGCACATCACGCACCAGACGGCGCAGCAGGCAGATGTCGAGCGGGGTATCCATAAAGATGGAGGCATCCATCAGATCCCGCAGACGGCTGTCGGTCAGCAGCAGGATCCCTTCCAGAATGATCACCCGGCGCGGCGCAAACGGTGTCACTTCGCTCATCCGGGTGTGTTCGGTGTAGGAGTACTGGGGAATGGCAACCGCGTCACCTTGGACCAGCTGGCTCAGGTGCTGTACCAGCAGGTCGTGATCCAGCGCGTTAGGGTGGTCATAGTTGGTCTTGACCCGCTCTTCCATGGTCAGGTGGGTCTGATCACGGTAGTAGCAATCTTCGGTGATCACACCAATCTGACCTGCGCCCAGTTCGGCCACCAGCTCTTCATAAATGGTCTGGGCTATAAGACTTTTGCCAGACGCAGATGCGCCCGCAATACCGATGATCACACACGAATGTTGAGTATCAGACATGACAAATACCTAAAAGAGAAGAGCAGTGGGGATGGTTTAAACCGATCTATTATATAAAAAAGGGTGGGTCATGCCCACCCTCAATTCCCTTTCAAGTGACCGACCGCCGATTATTCATCCAGCGCCATGGCATAGAGGGGGGTCGCAATCGGTTTTGCGCTGAAAAAGAGTTCAGCCCCTACCCTGCGCGCCAGCTTCAAATAGGCCTTAGCCAAGCTCCCTTCCGGTGCGCCGAACACGGTCGGACAGCCATCATCCATGTGTTGGCGGATATCGATGTGCAGCGGCAACTGGCCAAGCAGTGCCACTTGATACTGCTCTGCCATCTTCTGGCCGCCACCGGTACCGAACAGCGGCTCATGATGACCACAGGCGCTGCAGACGTGGTAGCTCATGTTCTCGATAATACCGAGCACCGGCACATTGACCTTGTTGAACATGGCGATCCCCTTGCGGGCATCGGCCAGCGCCACATCTTGCGGGGTGGTGACGATCACCGCCGCCGACGTCGGCACCTGCTGGGCCATGGTGAGCTGGATATCGCCAGTGCCCGGCGGCATGTCCACCACCAGATAATCCACCTCGCCCCAGCGGGTCTCATGGAGGATCTGCGCCAGCGCCTTGCTCGCCATCGGGCCGCGCCAGATGGTGGCATCCTGCTCGGAAACCAGATAGCCGATACTGTTGCTCTTGAGGCCGCAGGCCATCACCGGCTCCATCAGCTTGCCGTCATGGCTGACCGGGCGCTCTGTGAGGGTGCCCATCATGGTGGGAATGGAAGGGCCATAGATATCGGCATCGAGAATGGCGACCCGCGCCCCCTCTTTTTGCAGGGCCAGCGCCAGATTGACCGCAGTGGTAGATTTGCCCACCCCCCCCTTGCCGGAGGCGACCACGATGATGTTGCGAATGCCCTGCACGGCATTGAGGCCCTGCGCCCTCGGCATGCTGGCCACATCGATCTCCAATGCCCAGTCGATGCGGGCGGCGCCGGTGGCGCTGCGCAGCCTGGCATCGTAGTTCTCTTTGAGCTGATCGAGCAGCGAGAGACCGGCAAACGGCAATACCAGCCGGATAGTGAGCCCCTGACCCTGATTGATGATCTCGCGAACGAATCCGGCATCCACCAGATCCTTGTGCCAGCCTGCTGGCTTAAATTCGGCGAGGATCTGTTTTACTGAATCAATCACCATTAACTCCTCATTATCTTGTCATTATCTTGAGGTGAACGGTTACCGCACACAAATCAGTGGCTTGCCTGCCATCGTAACAGCAGGTGCTGCCAAGGTTGGCATAGCCACAACCCTAGGCAGGCTACCCCCAATTCGGGTAACATGCACGGCACTCTATCATCCCAACAAGCACATCAAGAACGTAATATGGCAACTGATCCTCGTAAAATGCTGGTAACCTGCGCCCTCCCCTATGCCAATGGCTCCATCCATCTTGGCCACATGCTGGAACATATCCAGGCCGATATCTGGGTTCGTTATCAGCGAATGCGCGGTCATCAGGTGCACTTCATCTGTGCCGATGATGCCCACGGCACCCCGATCATGCTCAAGGCACAGCAGATGGGGATCACCCCGGAAGAGATGATTGCCGCTGTCTCCAAGGAGCACCAGGCCGACTTCGCCGGGTTCAACATCAGCTTTGACAACTATCACTCCACCCACAGCGACGAAAACCGCGAGCTGGCGGAGTTGATCTACGGCCGCCTGAAAAATGGTGGCTTTATCAAGAGCCGCACCATCTCCCAGCTGTTCGATCCGGAAAAATCCATGTTCCTGCCGGACCGTTTCGTCAAGGGTACCTGCCCCAAGTGCAAGTCTCCGGAGCAGTATGGCGACAACTGTGACAGCTGTGGCGCCACCTACAGCCCGACGGAGCTGATCGATCCGAAATCTGCCGTCTCCGGCGCCACTCCGGTAATGAAGGACTCCGAGCACTTCTTCTTCGACCTGCCCCAGTTTGAAAAATGGCTCTCTGAGTGGGTGCGTGGCTCCGGCGCCATTCAGGAAGAGATGGCCAACAAGATGCAGGAGTGGTTCGAGAGCGGCCTGCAGCAGTGGGACATCACCCGTGACGCCCCCTACTTCGGTTTCGAAATTCCCGGCGCCCCGGGCAAGTACTTCTACGTCTGGCTGGATGCCCCCATCGGTTACATGGCCTCTTTCAAGAACCTGTGCAACAAGCGTGGCGACATCGACTTTGACAGCTACTGGAAAGCGGACTCCGACGCCGAGCTCTACCACTTCATCGGCAAGGACATCGCCTACTTCCACTGCCTGTTCTGGCCGTCCATGCTGGAAGGTGCCAACTTCCGCAAGCCGACCAAGGTCAACGTACACGGCTATGTGACCGTCAACGGCGCCAAGATGTCCAAGTCCAAGGGCACCTTTATCAAGGCATCCACCTACCTGAACCACCTGGATCCGGAGTGCCTGCGTTACTACTACGCCGCCAAGCTCAACAGCCGCATCGATGATCTGGACCTGAACCTCGAAGATTTCGTGCAGCGCGTCAACGCCGACGTGGTCAACAAGCTGGTCAACCTCGCCTCCCGCAACGCCGGCTTTATTGCCAAGCGTTTTGGCGGCAAGCTGGCAGCAACCTGCGCCGAACCCGAGCTCTACGCCGAATTCGCCAACGCCCGTACCACCATTGCCGAAGCGTATGAGAGCCGCGAATTCAGCCGCGCCATCCGCGAAATCATGGCGCTGGCCGACAAGGCCAACCGCTATGTGGATGACAAGGCTCCCTGGGTCATCGCCAAGCAGGAAGGCGCTGACGCCGAGCTGCAGGCGGTCTGCTCTGTTGGCATCAACCTGTTCCGCGTGCTGATGGCCTACCTCAAGCCCGTCATGCCGCTGCTGGCCGAACGTGCCGAAGCCTTCCTGGCCGAAACCCTCAGCTGGGATGGCATCGAGATGCCGCTGGTCGATCACACCGTTGCGCCGTTCAAGGCCCTCTTCTCCCGCATCGAGCCGGCGAAGATTGAAGCCATGATCGAGGCATCCAAGGAAGACTTGGCCAAGGAGCAGGCACCGAAAGTGACCGGCCCGCTGGCTGATGACCCCATCAGCGAAACCATCACCTATGACGATTTTGCCAAGATTGACCTGCGCGTCGCGCTGATCAAGAAGGCCGAAGCGGTACCGGAAGCCGAGAAGCTGCTCAAGCTGCAACTGGATATCGGCGGCGAAACCCGTCAGGTGTTTGCCGGTATCAAGTCCGCCTACAACCCGGAAGATCTGGAAGGCAAGCTGACCGTCATGGTGGCCAACCTGGCGCCGCGCAAGATGCGTTTCGGCATGTCCGAAGGCATGGTGCTGGCTGCAGGCCCGGGCGGCAAGGATCTCTGGATCCTGGAGCCGCAGGAAGGCGCCCAGCCTGGTATGCGCGTCAAGTAAGCGTATCGCTGACTGCGACCACAGCCAGATAGAGAAGAGAGGCCAAACGGCCTCTCTTTTTTTGTCTCGCATTTGTGGCTTGGAGAGTTTTTGTAGATGCTGGTCGCGGATGACTTTCGCAGATTGCGGCCTTGGGGCTATCCACCGCTTGACTTGGCGGGCGATACATTTTGTTCTGAATACCTGACCACCCGACTTGGCATGTCATTCATGTTGTGGCCTGCCTGCATCGCCAGTTTGAGCGCCACCAGCTCCGCCAGCTGGCAGTCCAGTTGACGCAAACGGGCAGTGATCTTTTGCTTCAACTGCTGCCGCAGTTTCGTCTGCTTGCGGGTGTTCCCCTGCTCTGCTCGCAACCTCCGCCGCCATTGACGCCAATCCTGCAACTGGCCGAGTCGTTCCTGCCAGTGAGTCAGGGTGCTCAACCAGCCGGGATCTCCACTCCCCAGATCCAGCAACAGTTCCACGCCATAACGGGCCTGCTTGATCTCGAGGCGCAGCCGATGCCAGCGGCGCAACTGTTGCTGACGGGAGCTGGCAGATTTCCCAACGCAGGGAATAGGTTCATCGAGAGCGCCTTGCGCCTCATCAAGGCGCAGGGCCAGATGCTGCTGATAGAGCGATGCCAATGCCCGCGCATCCGGCACCTGCGCCACCGCTGCAAGCCAGCGGGCCAGTCGCCTCGACAACAGGGGCACGCGACAGGCCGATTTGTGGGTATTACCAGTGCTGGCAGGCGGCTTGCCAAAACGCTCGGCGTAGACCTGAGCATCCCGCAGCGCCGAGAGCCGCCCGACCGAGCGCAGCAGACGCTGCTCCAGCTCGGGATGATAGGTGAGTGGCCGCCACAGGGTGAGCAGCGCCAGCAAGCGACGCGCCGCGATACGGTAGCCATGCACGGCCGGTTCGCTGGCCTCTTCGCGCACCGCTCGCGCCGCCTCCTGATAACGGGCGACCCAGCTTGTTGCCTGAGTCAGCAACAGACCTTCCTTGTCAGCGTCCATCTCGTCTCCGCCCCTTCAGTTGGTGTGAAAGCCCTGGCCGGTGGGCGGCAGCGCCTCCTCATACTCCATCTTGGTCACTCTGGCGGTGCGCGGGCCATGTTCCAGCCAGCCCAGCATCATCTGCACCCCCTGCACGGGGCCACTGATGAGGATCTCCACCGATCCATCCTCCAGGTTGTAGGCATGGCCCCGCAAACCCAGTTGCAGCGCCCGCTCACGGGTGAAATAGCGAAATCCCACCCCCTGCACCTGCCCCCACACCCGAATGACAAACGATTGCTCTCCCATTTCTCACACCTTCCGCTTAAGAAAAAAATTCCCGAGACGATAATGTGCCCGACACTCTATCTCTGCAGGATGCAGCTCCATTATGAAAGAAGTTAAATTCCGGTGGGTTGACCGCTATCTCATTCACCTCACCATCAGTGAAAAATTCCATATCGCGTTCTGGTTACCTCTCTTCATCATCGCCTTTCTCAGCTGGTATATGCTGGCGGCCAGCCATCAGCAGGAGATCTCCCTGCGGGTAGCGCAGTTGCAGCAACGGGTCGAGACCACGGCGCAGCTGGTCAGCCAGCAGCCCACTCTGGTGTTGCCTGCTGATCTGCATCTGACCCGGCAAGGCAGCAGCGGGTTGCAGCAGCAAGGAGATCACTACCTCTTTAGCGCGCCAGCGGGTCAGGCAGGCTACGTCACCGGTGATCTCGATACCGGCAACCTCTCCATGTGGGAGGGTCAGGGCTCGACCCTGCTCCTCATCGGCGCGCTGGCCGCCCTGATGGCGCTGGTGATCCACTACATGATGACCTTTGTCTCCGGAGCGCTTTACTCCACCAACAAGGCGCTGCAAACCGTGGCGGACGGGGATCTCACCTTCCGTCTCAACTTCTTCCCGGTGCGGGACGAGTTCTCCACCCTGGCGGGCAGCATCGACCGCTTTACCGACCGCCAGCATCAGATCGTCAAGCTGGTCGAAGAGTCTGCCGAAGCGCTGACCCTGGCCGCAGACGAGTTTCGTGACCATGCCCGCGAAGGCGAGACCATGGCGCGTTCCCAGCGCCAGCACATGGATTCACTGGCCACCGCCATGGAACAGATGTCGGCGGCAATCCGCGAAGTAGCGCGCAATGCCAACGATACCCTGCAGCAGACCCGCCAATCGAGCGAAGAGGCGGCAAATGGCGCCAACCGGGTAGCCCGCACCATCGAAGCGATCCGCACCCTGGCCGACGAGATTGGCAACGCCTCCGGCGCGGTCGAGCGGCTCACCCACAATGCCAACCGGATCAACGAGGTGGTCAACGTCATCAACGCCATCTCCCAGCAGACCAACCTGCTGGCTCTCAACGCCGCTATCGAAGCGGCCCGTGCCGGTGAGCAGGGTCGCGGCTTTGCGGTGGTGGCAGATGAAGTGCGTACTCTCGCCAGCCGTACCCAGCAGGCGACGGTGGAGATCCAGCAGATGATCGAAGAGCTGCAGACCGGTACCGGCGCACTAAACGAGATCATGGAGAAAACCGTGGGGCGTGCCGCCAGCAGCCAGCAGCTCATCAGCGAAGTGGGGCTCGATATCGAAAAGCTGAGCAACCACAGCGATGCGGTGCTAGAGATGAGCACCCAGATCGCCACCTCCAGCGAGGAGCAGAGCTCGGTCGCTGCTGAGATCACCCACAATCTCGATCAGGTGCGCCATGAAGCGGCGCAGGTGGAAGAGTCCGCCAGCGCCTCGGTAGCTGGCACGCAGGGGCTGAAAGCCACCGCCAGCGAGCTGACCCAGGCACTCAAGGGGATTAAGCTCTGACCATATGATGTGTCAGATCAGGGCAACCCTATCCATTACACAGGGTTGTTTGAGTTTTACCTGCGGGCCACATAGAATGTGGCCCCTTTTCTTTTACCATCGGCAAACATCCATGAGCGCTTCCATCTATCTCGTCAAAGGCCGCGAAAAATCCCTGCTGCGTCGCCACCCCTGGATCTTCTCCAAGGGGATTGAGCGGGTTCAGGGCAACCCCATTGACGGCGATACCGTCGAGATCTATGCCAACGATGGCAAGTGGCTCGCCCGTGGCGCCTGGTCAGGCAGCTCCCAGATCCGTGCCCGGGTCTGGACCTTCGACAAGGATGAAACCGTCGATCTCGACTTCTTTATCCGTCGTCTCAAATATGCGCAGGAGTCTCGCGATCCGCTGATCAAGCGTCAGGGTCTCACCGGCTATCGCCTCTGCGCCGCCGAATCCGACGGCCTGCCGGGTCTGACCATCGACCGTTATGCCGATTTTCTGGTGTGCCAGATCCTCTCTGCCGGTGCCGAGTTCCAGCGCGAGCTGATAACGCAAGCACTGCGTACCCTCTACCCAGAGTGCAGCATCTATGAGCGCTCCGACGTGACAGTGCGCAAGAAGGAAGGGCTGAAAGAGCGCACCGGCGTTATCTATGGCGAGACCCCGAACGAGCCGGTGGTCATCGAAGAGAACGGTGGCGTCAAGATCTTGGTGGATATTCGCAATGGCCACAAAACCGGTTTCTATCTGGATCAGCGGGACAACCGTCAGGCTGCAGCCAAGTACACCGAAGGCAAGCGGGTGCTCAACTGCTTCTGCTACACCGGCGGTTTTGGCGTCTATGCCCTCAAAGGCGGCGCCAAGGAAGTGGTCAACGTTGATCTCTCCCAGAATGCGCTGGATATTGCCCGCCAGAACGCCGAGCTGAACGGGCTGGATACCAGCAACACCCAGTTTGTCCGTCACGACGTGTTCAAGCTGCTGCGTGAATACCGCGAGAAAGGCGAGAAGTTCGACGTCATCGTGCTGGATCCGCCCAAGTTTGCCGAGAGCAAGGCCCAGCTGCTGGGTGCCTGCCGAGGCTACAAGGACATCAACATGCTGGCATTCCAGCTGCTGGCGCCGGGTGGCGTGCTGCTGACCTACTCTTGCTCCGGCCTGATGGAGCAGAGCCTGTTCCAGAAGATCGTTGCCGATGCGGCGCTCGATGCCGGTCGCGATGCCCAGATCCTAGAGCTGCTCTCCCAGGCCTCTGATCACCCTATCGGTACCGCCTATCCGGAAGGCTTCTACCTCAAGGGTCTGGTGGTACGCGCCCGCTGATCGGCAACCACCCTCCCCTTGTGATCAATCAGGCCCCTTGCGGGCCTGATTGCTTTGCATCGCGCCGTATAAACCTGAGCCTGACGCTCGCCCCGATGACCACCCTCTCTGCTTTATTCGCGTTCCTTCTCCTCCTCTTTTGCTGCCGGCGCCCCACTTCTTCTCTGTTTAAATTACTTTGCACAATAACTGCACATTTATGATTCAAATCACATCCGTATGACTCTCTTTTTCGTAGTGTGATCCCGCCTGCGGCAGCCAAGCCGGGGCAGCCGCACCGTCAGGATTGATGGGCGGTACAACAACAAAATAGATGTCAGGCCAAGCTGAACATCACAAGGGATCCCGTTATGAATCAATCATTGCCGCTGTTAACGCCGCTGCGGGGCATCGCTGCCCTGATGGTGGTGCTGTTCCATGCCCGCTTGCTGCTCTTTCCTCAGTGGATGGCGCTGATCGCAGGCCACACCCAACTCATCGAGAACGGCTACCTCTGGGTCGATCTGTTCTTTATTTTGAGCGGCGTGGTGCTGGCACATGTCTATGGGGAGGCCTTCACCCGCACGCCCCGCACCGTGGGCTATGGCCGCTTTCTCTGGCTGCGGCTGACCCGCGTCTACCCCCTCTACCTGGTAACCCTGCTGTTGCTGGTCGGCTGGGAACTTTACAAGGCGCAGCACGGAGTAGGCTTCTATGCCGGCCCCTTTTTCAAGATGTGGGAGTGGGAAGGGATGCCGCCTTTCGGTTCCCCCTTCACGCCAGCCGAAGCGCTGCCCAGCGCCTTACTGCTGCTGCAGGTGGTGACCGATCACGGGTTGACCTGGAACTTCGCCGCCTGGTCCCTGAGCGTAGAGTGGATTAGCTACCTGCTGTTCCCGATGCTTATTCCGCTGGCGGTGACCCGTAGTCGCTGGAGCCATCTCGTCCCCCTGCTGGCGCTGACGGTGCTGGCCTTTATCGTGCACAGTCGCGGCACCCTGGATGTCACCAGCGGCGCGCTTGCAGTGGGACGCGGGGTGAGTGAGTTTGTGCTCGGCCTCTGGCTGCTGCCGAGGGTCAAGGCCGCGAAAAGCTCGCCCATGATGAAGCATGATCTGCCGCTCTTGATCGCCTTTGTGCTGCCCTTCGCGCTGATGCAGTTCACCATGACGCCACCACTGACACTGCTGCTGATCAGCTCCTACGTGCTGCTGATCTGGATTGCCGCCGCACAGGGGGAGCGCCAGAGCCCGCTGCTGCACCTCCTGAATAACCGCTTCACCAACTGGCTGGGGGATCTCTCCTACTCCATCTACCTGCTCCATGCGCTGGTGCTGCTCACCGGCTGCGAGCTCATTCACTATCTGGCGCCGGGGCTCACCGAATGGTGGTATGGCCAGACCAATCCGCTGCTGGGGGTAGTGGCAACCTTGCTGATGCTGGCGGTACTGATCGGCCTCTCTGCGTTGAGCTACAACCTGCTGGAGCGACCACTACAACGACGCCTGCGCCGCTGGGGCAAGTCACGGCAACCGGCGCTGGAGCAAGCCGGATAAGCTAATCTTGCCCTGTCTGGATGAGTTGACAGTTTTATGCCAACTCATCCGGCACCAGTTCATCCAGATTGTTCATCACCCAGGCGCTCGGGTGCTGGCTAAATCCGAGCTTGGGGTAGTACGCCACCGCCTGCGGTGCAGCCAGCAGGATCAGCTTGCAGCCCGGCTGCAATTGCAAAAACGTCTCGCGAATAAGGGCTTTGCCAATCCCCTGCCCCTGCACCGACTCGGCCACCGCCAGATCCGAGAGGTAGCAGCAAAAATGAAAATCGGTCACCGAGCGGGCCACACCGACCAGGGTCTCGCCCTGCCAGGCGGTGATCAGCAAATTGGCGTTATCCAGCATGCCCTGCAGGATGGCCGGATGGTCCAGCGGCCGTCTCGCCCCCAGCGAGGTCTGCGCCAACAACGCCGCAAACTGCGCCGTGGTGATGGGGTGGTTAACCAAAAATGTGGTGGTCACTAAGCTCTCCTGTTGTAGATCGGCGGTTGCATGCTTTTGGTCTCTTTGGCGTTCTTTTTGCTGCATCTGTACTGCAATCAATCAGCCTGCGTCGGATCCAGACCGATGACAGGCAAGTGCGGGCAATTCCCTGCTGTTTATGTGAATTCCTGTTCGAACCCCAAGGGGCAAATGTGGCATAATGCCCCGTCCTGTGGCCCTTGACGGGGCTGCGCTGGCGCACCTTGTCGCCCTTTTCTTCCCCGTCCGGCCTGGCGGTCCTTCATAACTGCCAGTCATCGCTGCCCCTGTCGGCACCGAGGCCACCCATATTTGCGGCTTCTTGTCATTCTCTCTACAAGGCCGCCCATTGACCAAGACGGCTCCACAGAGCCTCTGCTCTGTTTGCAAATAAAAGGAGTAAGTATGTCTTCTATTCGTCTGACCCAATACAGCCACGGCGCTGGCTGCGGCTGCAAAATTTCTCCCAAGGTACTCGACACCATCCTCAAGAGCCAGATCCCGGGCTTCAACGACCCGACCCTGATCGTTGGCAACAGCAGCAAGGATGACGCGGCCGTGGTCGATATCGGCAACGGTCAGGGCATTGTTTCCACCACCGACTTCTTCATGCCCATCGTCGATGACCCCTTCACCTTTGGCCGCATCGCCGCCACCAACGCCATCAGCGATATCTATGCCATGGGCGGCAAGCCCATCGTCGCCATCGCCATCCTCGGCTGGCCCATCAATACCCTGCCCGCCGAAGTGGCCCAGCAGGTGATCGACGGCGGCCGTCAGGTGTGCCACGAAGCGGGTATTTCACTGGCCGGTGGCCACAGCATCGATGCCCCCGAGCCCATCTTCGGCCTCGCGGTCACCGGTATCGTGCCCCTGGACGCCATCAAGCAGAACGACACCGCCAAGGTGGGTGACACCCTCTATCTGACCAAGCCCCTTGGTATCGGTATCCTCACCACCGCCCAGAAGAAGGGCAAGCTGAAACCCGAACACGAGCAGCTGGCCCCCAACGCCATGTGCACCCTCAACAAGATTGGCCAGCGTTTTGCCGAGCTGCCGGGTGTCCACGCCATGACCGACGTGACCGGTTTTGGTCTGGCCGGTCATCTGCTGGAGATGTGTGAAGGATCTGGCGTCAGTGCCCGCCTCGACTTCAAGGCGCTGCCGCTGCTTGATGAGGTGGATTACTACCTCGCCGAGGGCTGCGTCCCGGGCGGTACCCTGCGCAATCACGACTCCTACGGCCACAAGCTCGATGCCATGGACGATCGCACCCGCAACATCATGTGCGACCCGCAAACCAGTGGCGGCCTGCTGGTCGCCGTGGGGAAAGAGAGCGAAGCCGAGCTGCTCGCCATCGCGCGCGAAGCTGGCCTTGCACTCTCACCCATCGGCCAGATCAAGCCCCTTGAGGGCTCCCGCTTTATCGAGATTGTCCAATGAGTGAATTGCCACTGGCCACGGACTACGCCCAACTCTTTTTGGACGATGTGCCGTTGATTGATGTGCGCGCCCCCATCGAGTTCAAGGAGGGGGCCTTCCCCTGCTCGACCAGCCTGCCCTTGATGACAGACGATGAGCGAGCCCAGGTGGGGACCTGCTTCAAGAAGCAGGGTCAGGCCGCCGCCATTGAGCTTGGACACAAGCTCGTAGGGGGAGCTGTGCGTGCCGAACGTATCGAAGGCTGGCTGGCGCAGTTGCGCAAGCAGCCCGATGCCCTGCTCTACTGCTTTCGCGGCGGCCTGCGCTCGCAAACCGTACAACAGTGGCTGGCTGATGCCGGGGTGACTCGCCCCCGCATCGCCGGTGGCTACAAGGAGCTGCGCCGCTTCCTGATCGACACCCAGGACAAGGCCTCTGCCGAGTGTCGCTGGACTGTGCTGACCGGCATGACCGGCTCCGGCAAGACCCATATGCTGGACCACGTGGCCCAAGCGCTCGATCTGGAAGGACACGCCCATCACAGGGGCTCGTCGTTTGGTCAGCTGCCCGGCGGCCAGCCCAGCAACATCAACTTTGAAAACAACATGGCCATCGAACTGCTCAAGCGCCGCCATCAGGGCGAGCATGCCTTCGTGGTCGAAGATGAGAGTCGCCTGATCGGCCGCTGCTGCCTGCCCCTCTCCCTCCATGAGGCCATGAGTCAGGCACCGCTGGTGGTGGTAGATGTACCGCAGATCGATCGCGCCGAGCAGATCCGCGAAGATTACGTGCACGATCTCTGGCTGCGCTATCAAGCCATGTATGGCCAGGAAGCCGGTTGGCCGCTGTTTGCCGCCTACCTCACCGATGCGTTAGCCCGTCTCAAGCGCCGCCTCGGCGATCAGGCCCACCGCGAGCTGGACGCCCTGATGCAGACCGCTCTCACCGAGCAGGAAAAGAGCGGCGATACCGGGCTGCATCTGGCCTGGATCACGTTGCTGCTGACCCGCTACTACGACCCCATGTATCTCTATCAGCTTGGCAACAAGCAGGAGCGCATCGTGTTTCGCGGTGACAAACAGGCCTGTCTCGACTATTTCGCCGAGCAGCATGCCAGCGCGCTGCGCGGCTGACCCATCCCAAGCGAGGAACTCTATGTTGAAATTCGAGGTGATCCCGGTCACCCAGTTCGCCCAGAACTGCTCCCTCGTCTGGTGTGACGAGACCCATCAGGCGGCCCTGATCGATCCGGGCGGCGAAGCGGACAAACTGCTGGCGGCCATCGCCAAGCGCGGCCTGACCCTGACTCATATCCTGCTGACCCACGGTCATCTGGATCACGTTGGTGCCGCCGCCGAGCTGCGGGAAAAAACTGGCGTCACCATCACCGGCCCCCACAAGGAGGACGCCTTCTGGCTCGACATGCTGCCCCAGCAGAGCCAGATGTTCGGCTTCGCCCATACCCCCGCCTTCACGCCGGATCGCTGGCTTGAGCAGGGTGACAAGGTGCAGCTTGGCCAGTGCGAGCTGGATGTCTACTTCTGCCCAGGCCACACCCCGGGCCATATCGTGCTGCTCTCCCAAGCCGAAAAACTCGCCTGGGTTGGCGATGTGCTGTTTGCCGGCAGCATAGGCCGCACCGACTTTCCCCGTGGGGATCACGGCACGCTGATCAAGTCGATCACCGAGACCCTGCTGCCGCTGGGTGACGAAATCGTCTTTATCCCGGGCCACGGCCCCAGCTCTACCTTCGGCCGCGAGAAGGTGAGCAACCCTTATCTGACCCAGCCTATCTGGTGATCAAAAAAGCAGCGGTGTTAGCCGCTGCCTTTTCTTCTCTGCTCTCTTTTTCATTCTCGACTCCCGCCATCCGG
Source organism: Aeromonas sp. R4-1 (assembly GCF_040908325.1). Lineage (NCBI taxonomy): Bacteria > Pseudomonadati > Pseudomonadota > Gammaproteobacteria > Aeromonadales > Aeromonadaceae > Aeromonas > Aeromonas sp. R4-1. The sequence continues at coordinate 15,511 of NZ_JBFODM010000018.1, read as the reverse complement.
CCAGCCATGTCCCCTCTGCGTTCTCCAGTTCAGCATGCCTGTTTGTCTCTTTCGCCCAATAAAAATCCCCACCCGGGGGTGAGGATTGATTTATAGGTGCAACCGTCTGGTGGCTTATTGTGCCAGCAGGTGACCGACCAGCTCATGACGCCACCCTTGCAGCAGCATCGGCTTGTCGCTGCGGGCCCGCTCTTCGTCGTTCATCCGCCAGCTCCAGGTGAAGTACTGGTGAATGATCTTCTTGCTGGCAATCAGCTCGGGCGGAATATTGCTCGCCTTAGCCTTCTCTTCCACCATGGCCTTGATGCGCTTGAGCTCGGCCTTGTACTGAGGGAAATCCACCAACCGACGAATGGGCTCGGGCCAGCTGTCAGGATCGCTCTGCTGCGCCTTGGCGACAATATCGAGCATCCGCTTGCCGTGGATCTTGATCTCGATGGGCGAGAGGCCGAGCTCGTTGAGATCCCGCAGGGAGGCAGGACGACGCTCCGCCACCTTGAACAGGTGCAGCTCTTTCACCACAAAATTGAGGGCCAGATCGCGGCGCACCGCCTCTTGCTGGCGCCAGGCGGCCAGCTCGCGCAGAATGGCGAGCTCGCAGCGACCCAGTTGCCAGGCGTTGACGATGTCAAGATAAGCCTGACGGGGATCGCTACCCTGGGTCTTGCGGGCGGAGTGGTTCTGACACTCCTGCTCGAACCAGGCAAACTTACCGCTTTCCCGCAGTTTGGCCATCACCTTCTCGTATAGCGGCATCAGGTAGAAGACATCCGCTGCCGCGTATTCGAGCTGACGCGGTGTAAGCGGGCGGGCTAGCCAGTCGGTGCGCGCCTGATCTTTTTCCAGCTCGACCCCGAGGAATTCATTTACCAGCGCACCAAAGCCGACCGAGACGCCGTAACCGAGAAAGGCGGTAGCCAGTTGGGTATCGTGCATCTGGTTGGGCAGGTGGCCAGCCTGATGCTGGATAAGCTCCAGATCTTCGCCAGAGGCGTGCAGGATGGCGATCTGCCCTTCCCGGCCCAGTCGCTGCCAGAGGGCGGAGAGATCCAGAGTCAGCGGATCCAGCAGCGCCAGATGCTCGCCGTCATAGATCTGGAACAGGCCAAGCTGGGGATAGTAGGTACGGGTGCGAACGAATTCAGTATCGATAGCCAGGGGAACGTCGGCCAGAGAAGCGAGATACTGCTCAAGTTCGGCTTGCTGAGTGATAAGTTGATAGTGCATCTGTGCCTGCGCGGTTGATCAGGGCCAAAAAGAAAAAACCGTGGGATGACCCACGGTTTTGCATAACGACGGTACTGGTTTGCAGAGGCTTCTGCAGCCGCAGTCCGGTTATTGCTTGGCAATCTCCTCGTCGCGCAGTACGCGGCGCAGGATCTTGCCCACATTGGTCTTGGGAAGTTCGTCACGAAATTCTACCAGTTTCGGCACCTTATAGGCAGTCAGATGTTTGCGGCAGTGGGCAATAATCTCGTCCTCCTGCAATTTTGCATCTTTCTTGACCACAAAGATCTTCACCAACTCGCCGGAGACCTTGTGTGGCACACCGACAGCGGCCACTTCCAACACTTTCGGGTGCAGGGCAACGACATCTTCGATCTCGTTCGGATAGACGTTGAAACCGGAGACCAGGATCATGTCCTTCTTGCGGTCAACGATCTTGAAGAAGCCCTGTTCGTCGCACACCGCGATATCACCGGTACAGAGCCAGCCATCCTGCATCACTTCGGCGGTCGCCTCGGGACGATGCCAGTAGCCCACCATCACCTGCGGGCCACGAACCTGCATCTCGCCCGGGGTGCCGAGGGCGTGGATCACCTGACCGTTGTCATCCACCAGACGGATCTCGGTAGAGCAGACCGGCAGACCGATGGAACCGTTGTAATCAGTCAGATCGTAGGGGCAGACGCTCACCAGTGGCGAACACTCAGTCAGGCCATAGCCTTCCAGCAGCGGGGTATCGGTCAGTGTCTTCCACTTCTCCGCAACCGCGCGCTGCACTGCCATGCCGCCGCCGATGGTGAGCTTGAGCTTGTCAAAGGCGATCCCCTGAAACTCTTCGTTGTTGACCAGAGCATTGAACAGGGTGTTCACGCCGGTAATGCAGGTGAAGGGATACTTCTTGATCTCTTTGACAAACCCCGGGATGTCGCGCGGGTTGCTGATCAGCAGGTTGTAACCGCCGATACGCATAAAGAGCAGGCAGTTCACGGTCAGGGCGAAGACGTGATAGAGCGGCAGCGCGGTGACCACGAACTCCTTGCCACGCTCCAGCATGGGGCCATAGACGCCGAGGCATTGCTCGACGTTGGCAATCATGTTGCGATGAGTCAGCATGGCCCCTTTGGAGAGGCCGGTGGTGCCACCGGTGTACTGCAGGAAGGCGAGATCGTCGTTGGTGATCTCCGGCTTGATGTACTGCAGGAAACGCCCCTTGGAGAGGGCCTGACGCATGGTGGTGGCGTGGGGCAGATTGTATTTCGGCACCAGCTTCTTGACGTACTTGACCACGAAGTTGACCAAGGTGCCCTTGGCCAGCCCCAGATTGTCCCCCATCCGGGTCAGGATAACGTGCTTGATCGGGGTGTCGTAGACCACCTTTTCCAGGGTATGGGCGAAGTTGGAGACGATGACGATGGCTTTGGCACCGGAGTCTTTGAGCTGATGCTCCAGCTCGCGCGGGGTATAGAGCGGGTTGACGTTGACCACGATCATGCCGGCACGCAGGATGCCGAACACGGCGATGGGGTATTGCAGCAGGTTAGGCATCATCACCGCAACCCGATCCCCTTTCTCCAGCTTCAGCTCGTTTTGCAGGTAGGCAGCAAAGGCGCGGGACTGCTCTTCCAGCCGGCGGTAGGTGATGGTTTGGTCCATATTGACGAAGGCGGGCTGATCGGCAAACTGGGTCACCGAGGATTCGAACATCTCGACCAGGGAGCTGTATTGGTCTGGATTGATCTCGGCGGGGACCCCTTCCGGATAACGTTTCAGCCAGACTTTTTCCACAAACTTCTCCTGCATAACTAGCACCTGTGCGCTCACTGTGTTGCCTCCGTCCCGGTTCACATCCATTTTAATCGGTTGTTTTAAGCTGATGCTCTAATGCCGCACATATTTACACAGCGCAACATAAATTAACAGCAAATTAACAACAGAAAAATGTGAGGGAGAAAACAAACCTGGAATTATTGAAAGCTGGCGATTCTACCGAACTTGACAAAACTTTACGATACAAACGGCCATATCAACCGAATTTTCCATATGAAAATGGTGGTTTCCACCCAATATGACCCGCTCGATCTGCTGGAAGGCATCCTGACGGGCCTGCCATTGGGCTTCAAGCGCAGCAAAGCCCTGCTCCCCCTGAATCAACAGCACTGGACAGCGGATAGCCGCCATCAGTGCCCGGGCCTGCCCTTCGCTCATTCTCAGGGGCGACAGATCACGCAAACGGGGGTCACTGCGCCAGTGCCAGCGCCCAGCCCTCATCTCAAGCTGCCGCTCACAGATAAGACGCGCCGACTGCGGCGTGATATCCGCCACTTTGCAACGAGCAGCCACGGCTTCATCGATGGAGGCAAAGCCGTTAGCACTGCGCTCCCGGGTGCGACTGCGGTTTAAAATCGCACGTCGCAGCTGGGCAGGGACCTCCTCATCGGGCTGGCTCAGCGGCCCCAGCCCCTCCAGCATGATCAACCACTCCACCTGTTCGGGGAACACCCCGGCATAGGCGGAGGCGATCAACGCCCCGAGGGAGTGACCGAGCAAAGTGAAGCGCGACCACCCTGCCGCCTGCACGATCTGGTAGAGATCGTCCAGCCAGTCGACAAAGACATAGGGGGTGGCTTTGTGATCGGAGTGACCATGTCCCGGCAGATCGACACAGATGAGGTGAAAATCCCCCAGATGCGGCGCCAGCGGCAAGAAGCTGGCGCTATTGTCGAGCCAGCCATGCAGGGCGATCAGCAGAGGTTTGCCCTGCTGAGCCTGATCCGCGAGTTGATTCTCAAGCAGAGCCACCTGCCGACCATCTGCCAAGGTGAGCAGACGTTCGTGCAGAGTGCTTTTGATGCTCTTGATCATAGCCAGCCTTAGCGACGCAGCGGCCGTCTCGGCCAGAAGGGATCATAGAAGGGGTCGTAGAAGTAGGGGTCCATATAGCGCACCTCCACCTCCTTGACTGGCGGCCACAGCTTGCTGCCCGTCACATTGAGCACAGAGAAGCGGTACTTGTGCTCGCCAATCTGGCTATCAACCGGTTGGCCTATGGTGCCAAGCACTGTCAGGCTGCGCCCCTTGGCGTAGAGGGTCGGATCGACAAAACCCTTCATGATGGCCAGAAAACGGCCCGGGCTCTGCTCGGTCTGCTCCGGCACACCGTTAGACTTGAGCGGCAGATAGACTACTTCAATAACGCTCTGATCCGCCTTGTTGTGTACCGCCGAGATAACGCCGCTCCAGCGGGCCGGTTTGCCCTCCATTCCGCCAAGGGCAGCTTGATAGGCCACCAGCTGGTTTTCGGGCTCATAGGCCAGCTCTTTGGGGACCGACCTGCAGGCCCCGAGCAGCAGGGCCAGCGCCCCGACCACCATAGTGCGTTTCATCATGTCGCTCTTGGTATTACGCATCATGTCACTCTCCTGTTGCCGGCGTGGCCCGTCGGGCCACCCGCTTGTGTTGCAGCTGATGAGCGGCAAGAGCGACATGACGTCAGTGCTCCTGCCCTTATTCGCGACCCGGCAGTTTTTTCCAGGTCACCTTGTCACGCAAATAGACCGGCGTCGCCAGCTCCACAGGCACCGCCTCCCCCGCCAGCCAGGCGGCGCGGGCCAGCGGCAGCATGTCTTCTGCAGCCGGGAAACGCACCTGGCTCACCGCCAGCTCATCGGCCAGACCACTCAGGGTCTCGCCATAGGTTTCAAAACCGGTGCCGACGCAGGTCACAAGACCCGCAAGCTTGCCACGGACGTCAACAAGTGCCGCGGGTTCGCTCACCACCTCGTCCCCCACCAGCTGCATGCGGCCATCAATGAGCTCATAGCGGCCGAAATAGACCTCGTTCATCCGCGCATCGATGGCGGTCAGCACCTGCTCGGCGCCATCCAGTCGATAGGCGCCTTGCGCCATGGCGGCCAGGGTCGAGATGCCAATCAGCGGCACTCCCGCGCCAAACGCCAAACCTTGCGCCACACTGATGCCGATCCGCACGCCGGTAAAGGAGCCCGGGCCGCGGCCGAACGCGATGGCATCGAGGTCACTCAAACTTATCCCGGCATCCTCTAACACAGCCTGAACCATGGGCAGGATTTTTCGGGTGTGATCCCGTGGCGCCTCCTCCCAGCGGGAGAACAGCTTGTCACCCACCAGCAGGGCGGCGGAGCAGGCTTCGGTGGCGGTATCTACGGCCAGGATCTTCAACTCGTTCATGCTTTCCAATCTCTATAAAATCAGTCAATTACATAACCGGCAAGCGAGATATGCTCACCCGTTGTTCAAATCTGTTAGCTGGCGGCAAACTTATTCACCGCGATCGAAAAAGCTCCCCAGCGTCCCCAACTCCCGGGTGCGAGGAATGGCGGGCAGACTCTTGATAAAGGTGGCGCCGTAAGGTTTGTTGACCATTCGTGGATCACAGATCACCAGCACTCCGTGATCACTGCGATCACGAATAAGCCGCCCCACCCCCTGTTTGAGGGCAATCACCGCCTTGGGCAACTGCAGCTCAGCGAAGGGATCCCCCCCCTTGAGCTTGCAATCATCCACCCGCGCCTTGAGCAGCGGATCATCGGGGCTGGCAAACGGCAGCTTGTCGATGATAACACACGACAACGCCGCCCCTCGCACGTCGATCCCCTCCCAGAAACTGCTGGTCGCCACCAGCACGGCACGGCCATTCTCGACAAACTCCTTGAGCAACCGCTGCTTGTTGTCCTCCCCCTGCAACAAGACGGTTCGGCCAATCTCCCGGCGCAGCACCTCGGCTACCTGACGCATCACCTGATGGCTGGTGCAGAGGAAGAAACAGCCCCCCGGCGTCTTGTTTATGAGCGGGATCATCAGATTGGCCAACTGCTCGCCACGACCAAAGGCGTTGGGCTCCGGCAGATAGCGGGGCACACAGAGCCGCGCCTGCTCGCCATAGTCGAACGGGCTGTCGAGGATCAGCTCGGCGCTGCCCGCCAGCCCCAGCTCGGCTTTGAAGTGATCAAAGCGCATATCCACCGTCAGGGTGGCGGAGGTGAAGACCCAGGCCACTTCCGGTCTTTGCACCTCGGCACTGAATCGCTCGGCCACCGACAGCGGCGTCAGATTGAGGGTGAAATGAAGCCGTGAGCAGTCGTACCAGTATGAGAAACCGGTCTGGTTGACCGCCAGCACTTCACCCAGGCGGGTGCGCAGTTCACTGATGCGCTCGAAGGCGTGATCCAGCTGCTCGCCACGGCCGAGAGCCAGTTTCAGCACTTCGTAGCAAAGCCCGATGGCATCGTTAAGACGAGCCAAAGCCTGCCCCCAAAGCGGCTGGCGCAGCATGTCGCGGGTATTACCACGACCGCCATCCACCCCGAAGGCGAGACGCAAGTCCTGACTGGCGATAGCGAGCCGGTCCGCCGCCTTGCCGAGCTGGGCCATGTCGTGGGCCTCTGCCCGATAGGCCAGCTGGATATCCTGCGCCAGATCCTGAATCGTTCGGCTGCCTACCGACTTGCCGAAGTAGTTGGTGGCGATCTCCGGCAGCTGGTGCGCCTCGTCAAACACATAGACTTGCGCTTCGGGCACCAACTCACCAAATCCGGTGTCTTTCACCGCCATATCGGCGAAGAAGAGGTGGTGGTTGATCACCACCACCTGGGCGTCCATGGCGCGGCGTCGTGCCACCACCAGATGGCAGTCGTCGTAATAGGGGCAGTCGCGACCGAGGCAGTTATCGTTGGTGCTGGTGACGTGGGCGAGGATCTCGGCGTTCTCCTGCAATCCCGGAATATCCCCCACATCGCCGTTATCGGTAGCAGTGGACCAGGATTTGACCTTCACCAGATCGTTCAGGATTTCAGGCTTTTGCAGATGGGATTCGCTCAAGAGCCGGTTCATACGCTCGATGCAGAGATAGTTGCTGCGCCCCTTGAGCAGGGCCACCGGCGGGGTGTAGGAGAGCGCCCCTGTGATGGTCGGGAGATCCCGATAGAAGAGCTGCTCCTGCAGGTTCTTGGAGCCGGTGCTGATCACCACCCGCTTGCCGGATTCCAGCGCAGGGACCAGATAGGCGTAGGTCTTGCCGGTACCGGTTCCTGCCTCCACCAGCAGACGGCCACCACTCTTGATGGCGCGCGCGACCGCTTCGGCCATCTCCAGTTGGGGATCGCGGGCTTTGAAACCGTCGATATGGCTGGCCAGAGGGCCATCTGGCTTGAACAGGGTCTGGATGGTCAAAAGGGCGTCCCGCAGCAAAAGCGGCCATTATGCCAAAAGCGCGGCAAAAGCGGGACAGATAATCTGCCTAGACGAACAGATCGATCTGATGCTCGGGGTCCGGCTTGTGATCGTCCTCCTCCGCCTTAGGCTGATCACGCTTGGCGGGCGTGCTATACGCCTGCTGGCGCTGCTGGGAGTCACTGTTGTCAGTGCTGGTCTTGCGCAGCTGGTGCTTTTTGCTGATCTGATTCACTTCCCGCTTGATCTCTTCGCTGCCGGGCGCGGCGGGTGCCCGGGGCAAAATGGGGAACAACAGGTCCTGGCTGGGCATGATGGCGACTCCTGCAGGGGTTATTGTCTAGTTATCGACCAGAAAACCGTTTTCGCCACTTTAATCGATCAAATCACAATTTCGGGTTGCATTTTCTGTCAAGGCAGGTAGTTTAAATCAGGCGTCAATTACGACATCTTATTTTGTAAAGGATTGATTACATGAAGTTCACCACCCTGAAGACTCATCACCACCATCATCATCCCGACTAGTCTTTCAGGAGGTTGACTACTGGAGGACACTTAACTGGTGACTTCCAAAAGGACCGCAAGATTCATAAACCCTCGGAAGCACACACTTCCGAGGGTTTTTTCGTTTTTGACTAGAAGGAAATCGAGCAAATGGAAACACAACGTCTGCGTATCGCCATGCAAAAGTCCGGTCGTCTGAGCCAGGACTCCCAAGCCCTGTTCAAGAGCTGTGGCCTGAAAATCAACCTGCGCGAGCAGCGCCTTATCGCCCATGTCGAGAACATGCCCATCGATATCCTGCGGGTGCGTGATGACGACATCCCTGGATTGGTGATGGAAGGGGTGGTTGACCTTGGCATCATCGGCGAGAACGTGCTGGAAGAGGTGCAGCTTATTCGCGCCTCACAGGGACTGCCCTTCGGGGTCAAAACCCTCAAGCAGCTGGACTTTGGTGGCTGCCGCCTCTCGCTGGCGGTGCCGGAAGATGTGAACTACACAGGGCCAGCGAGCCTGGCCGGCAAACGCATCGCGACCTCCTATCCCGGGCTGCTCAAGCGCTTCTTTGACGAAAAGGGTCTCGGCTTCAAGAGCGTGATGCTGGGCGGCTCGGTGGAAGTGGCGCCACGCGCGGGCCTGGCCGATGCCATCTGCGATCTGGTCTCCACCGGCGCGACGCTGGAAGCCAATGGCCTCAAAGAGGTGGAGGTGATCTATCGCTCCAAGGCGGTACTGGTACAGGCCCCCAACCCCTTGTCCGATGCCAAGCAAAAGCTCATCGACAAACTGCTGCCCCGCATTCAGGGGATGCAGCAGGCCCGCGAGAGCAAGTACATCATGCTGCACGCCCCCAAAGAGAAGCTCGATGCCATCACAGATCTGCTGCCGGGTGCCGAGCGTCCCACCATCATGCAGCTTGCCGGTGACACCAATCAGGTGGCGCTGCACGTCGTATCCAGCGAGACCCTGTTCTGGGAGACCATGGAGCAGCTCAAGGCCCTCGGTGCCAGCTCCATTCTGGTGCTGCCCATCGAAAAAATGATGGAATAAGGAAGGGACATCATGCAGACCCTGATCTGGAAGACCCTCTCCCCTGCCCAGCAGGCCGACGTGCTGACCCGACCGGCCTTGAGTGACGAGGCCGATATTGGCGCCGTAGTGCAGGATATCATCGCCGCGGTGCGTAGCCGTGGCGATGAGGCCCTGCGCGAGCTGAGCCTGCGCTTCGAGCGTGCCCCCCGTGAGCAGTTGCGCGTCAGCGAAGCCGAGATTGAAGCTGCCTGCGCGCGGCTGGATGACGACATCAAAAATGCCATCGAAGCGGCCATTGCCAATATTCGCACCTTCCACGCCGCGCAAGTGCAGCCGGTGGTACGGGTAGAAACCCAGCCAGGGGTGGTGTGCGAGCTGCGCACCCAACCCATCAGCCGGGTCGGCCTCTATGTGCCGGGGGGCAGCGCGCCGCTCCCCTCCACCGTGATGATGCTGGCCATTCCGGCTGCTATCGCCGGTTGCCGTGAAGTGGTGCTCTGCACCCCGTCCCCCGCCAGCGACGAGATCCTGTTTGCCGCCCGCGCCTGCGGCGTCGAGAAGGTGTTCGCCATCGGCGGCGCCCAGGCCATCGCCGCCATGGCGTACGGTACAGAGAGCATTCCCAAGGTGGACAAGATCTTCGGCCCGGGCAACACCTATGTGACCGAAGCCAAGGGGCAGGTATCCCGCGACTGGCGCGGCGCAGCCATCGATATGCCCGCCGGCCCCTCCGAGGTGCTGGTGATTGCCGACGAGAGCGCCAACCCCGCCTTCGTGGCGGCGGATCTGCTCTCCCAGGCCGAGCACGGCCCCGACAGCCAGGTAGTGCTGGTGACCACCTCGCCGCTGCTGGCCGATGCCATCGCAGGGGAGATCAAGAGCCAGCTGGCCAAGTTGAGCCGCCGCGATATCGCCTCGCAGGCGCTGGGCTCAAGTCTGGTGATCCTCTGTGACGATCTGGCAGAAGCCTGCGCCATCTCCAACGCCTATGCGCCGGAGCACCTGATCGTTCAGACCCGCGCCCCCCGCGATCTGCTGGATAAACTCGAGAACGCCGGTTCCATCTTTCTGGGCGCATGGACACCCGAGTCGGTCGGCGATTACGCCAGCGGCACCAACCACACCCTGCCCACCTATGGCTATGCCCGTACCTGTTCCAGCCTTGGCCTCGCCGATTATCAGCGCCGCTATACGGTGCAGGAGCTGAGCGAGCGCGGCATTCAGGGCCTTGGCCCTATCGTCGAGCGCATTGCTCAGGCCGAAGGGCTCGATGGCCACAAAAATGCCGTGACGCTGAGATTGAATGCCCTGACCGCCGCGTCCCAACCAACAGCACAGCAGAAGGATTTGTCATGAGCATTGCCAATCTGGCGCGCCGCGTGGTGCGGGCTCTCACCCCCTATCAATCCGCCCGCCGCATCGGCGGCAAGGGCCACGTCTGGCTCAACGCCAACGAGGCGCCACAGGCCTATCCCTTCACCATCGAGGGAAGCCGCTTCAACCGCTACCCCGAGTGCCAACCGGCCGAGGTGGTGAACGGCTATGCCGCCTATGCCGGGGTTAATCCCGATCAGGTGCTGGTGAGCCGCGGCGCCGACGAGGCCATCGAGCTGCTTATTCGCACCTTCTGCGAAGCGGGTGAAGATCAGATCCTCATCTGCCCGCCCACCTACGGCATGTACGCCATCAGCGCCGAGACCTGTGGCGTCGGCATCGTCGAGCAGCCGCTAACCGCCAGCCGCCAGCCGGACTGGCCCGCCATCGCGGACCGTCTGTCTGATGTGAAACTGGTGTTTCTTTGCTCCCCCAACAACCCTACCGGGGATCTGGTGGGGCGTGACGGCCTTATCGCCCTGCTGGAAAAAGCGCGGGATCGCGCCATCGTGGTGGTGGACGAAGCCTATATCGAGTTCTGCCCCGAGGCGTCCGTAGTGGACCTGCTGGCCCGCTTCCCCAATCTGGTGGTGACCCGCACCCTCTCCAAAGCCTTTGCCCTGGCGGGGATCCGCTGCGGCTTTACGCTGGCAAGCCCCGAGGTGATCGCCATGCTGGCCAAGGTGATCGCCCCCTATCCCATCCCCGAGCCCATCGCCCAGATCGCGACACAGGCCCTCTCCCCCATGGGGCTGGAGCTGATGCGCGAGCGAGTAATAGAGCTCAACAAGCAAAAGGCCGCTTTCAAGGCAGAGCTGACAACGCTTGCCTGCGTGAAGGAAGTATTCGAAGACAAGGGCAACTTCGTGCTGGTGCGCTTTGTGGATGGCGCCACCGTCTTTGCTGCCATGAAGGCCGCCGGCATCATACTGCGGGATTTCTCGACCAAACCCGGCTTGGATAACAGCATTCGCGTCACCATCGGCTATCAGGGCGAGATGGATGCCGTGCTGGCGGTACTGCGTGATCTGCCCTCTCCCACTTTGTAAGACAAGGATGTAGCGATGAAGACCCCGTTTTTGTTTATCGACCGCGATGGCACCCTGATTGAAGAGCCGGTGACCGACAAGCAGGTGGATAGCCTCGCCAAGCTGCGCTTCGAGCCCATGGTCATTCCGGTGCTGCGCGAGTTGCAGGCCGCCGGCTACGTGCTGGTGATGGTGACCAACCAGGATGGGCTGGGTACCGCCAGCCTGCCGCTGGAGAACTTCCAGCCACCCCACGACCTGATGATGCACCTGTTTGAATCGCAAGGGGTGAAGTGGGAACTGGTGCTGATCTGCCCCCACTTCCCCACCGACGGCTGCAGTTGCCGCAAGCCCCACCTCGGGCTGGTAAAGGAGTACCTCGCCTCCGGTCGCATCGACTTTGCCAACTCCTTCGTGATTGGCGATCGCCAGACCGACCTGCAGCTGGCCGAGAACATGGGCATTGGCGGTATTCGCTACCACCCGCAGGATCACGACTGGCTCGCCATCCGTGATCAGCTACTGTCCAATGGGCGCGTAGCCTCGGTGGAGCGTTACACCAAGGAGACCCGCATTCAGGTAGCGGTGGATTTGGACCCTTCTGCCACAAACAAGAGCGGCGGCAACCAGATCGCCACCGGTATCGGCTTCTTTGATCACATGCTGGATCAAATTGCCACCCACGCCGGTTTCCAGCTCAAGCTGAATGTCAGCGGCGATCTGCATATCGATGATCACCACACGGTGGAAGACGTCGGACTGGCGCTGGGTCAGGCGCTGCGTCAGGCCCTTGGCAACAAGCGCGGTATCGGCCGTTTCGGCTTTGTGCTGGCGATGGACGAGGTGCAGGCGGTGATCGATGCGCGTCCGCTGACCGAACAGGAGGTGAGCACAGCGCTGGACTTGAGCGGTCGCCCCTACTTCGTGTTCGAGTGCCCGAGCGGCTTTGGCCGCGACAAGGTGGGCGAGATGGCCACCGAGATGGTGCCCCACTTCTTCCGCTCGCTGTCGGATGCCATGGCCATCACACTGCAGATGAAGGTGGGCAGCGGCAACACCCACCATCAGGTGGAGGCGCTGTTCAAAGGCTTTGGCCGTGCCCTGCGTCAGGCCATCCGGGTGGAAGGGAGCGAGCTTCCCTCCAGCAAGGGAGTGCTGTGATGGATGTAAGCAAGCAGAAGCTGGTCATTATCGATACCGGCTGTGCAAATCTGGCCTCGGTCAGAATGGCGTTCGAACGCCTCGGCGTGCAGCCGCTGGTCTCCAGCCAGGCAGCCGATATCGAGCAGGCGGACAAGCTGATCCTGCCCGGCGTCGGCACCGCAGTGGCCGCCATGAAAAACCTCAATGAACGGGGGCTTGTGCCGCTCATTCGCGCCGCCAAGCAGCCGCTGCTGGGCTTTTGCCTCGGCATGCAGATGCTGGCTGAGGCTTCCGAAGAGAGCATGAGTGCCGATGGCAGTGAAGGCGATCTCATCGACTGCCTCGGCATAGTGCCGGGCAAGATCCGGTTGATGGAGGTCGGCACCTTACACCAGTCAAGCATGCGCCTGCCCCATATGGGCTGGAATCAGATTGAGCATGACGAGATCCATCCTCTGCTCAAGGGGATCCCGAGCGGCAGCTACTTCTACTTCGTGCACTCCTATGCGCTGGAGGTGACCGAAGCGACGCTGGCGACCTGCGACTACGGCCAGCCGTTTACCGCCATCGTCGGTCGTGACAACTTCTTTGGCGCCCAATTCCACCCGGAGCGCTCAGGCGCAGCCGGTGCCCGTTTGCTGCAAAATTTTCTGGAGCTGTGACTAGCATGATCATTCCCGCAATTGACCTTATCAACGGTCAGGTGGTTCGCCTCTATCAGGGGGACTACGAGCAGAAGACCGAATACAGCAGCAGCCCGCAAGCCCGCTTCGATGAATATGTCTCCCAGGGGGCGGTACAGCTCCATCTGGTGGATCTGGACGGTGCCAAGGATGCCAAGGCGCGCCAGCTGCCCCTGCTGACCCAACTGCTGTCGGCCACCGAAGCGCCAGTGCAGGTCGGCGGCGGCGTGCGCACCGAACAGGATGTGGCGGATCTGCTGGCCGCCGGTGCCAGCCGGGTGGTGATTGGCTCCACCGCCGTCAAATCCCCGGATCTGGTGGCGAGCTGGATGGAAAAATATGGCCCCGAGCAGATCGTGCTGGCGCTGGACGTCAATATCGATGAGCAGGGCAATCGCCATATCGCGGTGGTAGGCTGGCAGGAGAACAGCGGCGTGACCATCGAGGCGCTGATCGAACGCTTCCTCCCCGCCGGTCTCAAGCATGTGCTCTGCACCGACATCAGCCGTGACGGCACCCTGGCTGGCACCAACGTCGAACTCTATCGTGATCTCTGCGCCCGCTACCCGAGCGTCGCCTTTCAGGCCTCCGGCGGCATTGGCGGCATCGCTGATATCGAGGCGCTCAAGGGCTCCGGCGTCAAAGGGATCATCCTTGGCCGCGCCCTGCTGGAGGGTAAGTTCTCGGTGGGTGACGCCATCGCCTGCTGGCAAGCCCCCGCAGCCGATACCAGAGGAGGCAACTGATGCTGGCAAGACGCATTATTCCCTGCCTCGATGTGAAAGATGGCGTAGTGGTCAAGGGGGTGCAGTTTCGCAACCACGAGGTGATGGGCGGCATAGTCGAGCTGGCGCGCCGCTACGCCGAAGAGGGTGCTGACGAGCTGGTGTTCTATGACATCACCGCCTCCAGCGATGCCCGGGTGGTAGACAAGAGCTGGGTGAGCCGGGTGGCGGAGGTGATCGATATCCCCTTCTGCGTCGCCGGTGGCATCAAGAGCGTCGAAGACGCCCGCCAGATCCTCGAATTTGGCGCAGACAAGGTATCCATCAACTCCCCTGCGCTGGCCGACCCGACCCTCATCAGCCGACTGGCCGAGCGCTTTGGCGTGCAGTGCGTGGTGGTGGGCATTGACTCCTACTTCGACGCCGAAACGGGTCACTATCAGGTCAAACAGTTTACCGGTGACGAGAGCCGCACCCGCACCACCACCTGGCACACCCTCGACTGGGTGCAGGAGGTGCAGAAACGAGGCGCAGGCGAAATCGTGCTGAACGTGATGAATCAGGACGGCATGCGTCAGGGTTATGATCTCGACCAGCTCAAGCTGGTGCGCAGCGTCTGCAAGGTGCCGCTGATCGCCTCCGGCGGCGCCGGTGCCATGGCACACTTTCGCGATGCCTTCACCCTCGCCGACGTGGACGGGGCGCTGGCCGCCTCTGTGTTCCACAAAGGCCTTATCCCCATTCCCGAACTGAAACGCTGGCTGAAAACCGAAGGAGTCGCCATCCGTGAATAACTTCTCAGATAACACACAAACAACCGCCAACGCGCGCCCCCTTGCCGGTCAGCTCGATTGGGCAAAATGTGATGGCATGATCCCTGCCATCGTCCAGCACGCCGCCAGCGGCGAGGTGCTGATGCAGGGCTTTATGACCCGTGAAGCGCTGGAGAAGACCCAGACTACCGGTCAGGTCACCTTCTTTAGCCGCAGCAAACAGCGGCTCTGGACCAAGGGCGAAAGCTCGGGCAATGTGCTCCAACTCGTGGCCATCAGCACTGACTGCGATAAGGACTCTCTGCTGATTGCCGCCAACCCCGTCGGCCCCACCTGCCACAAGGGGACAACCTCCTGCTTTAACGGCCACCCACTGCCACCCCTCGGTTTTCTGGCAGAGCTGGAGCAGATACTGGCTTCTCGCAAAGGGGCCGATCCGGCAACCAGCTACACCGCCAGCCTCTACGGCAAAGGGACCAAGCGCATCGCCCAGAAGGTCGGTGAGGAAGGTGTGGAAGTGGCGCTGGCCGCCATGGCCAAGGATCGGGAGGAGCTTATCAACGAATCCGCCGATCTGCTCTACCACCTGACCGTGCTGCTACAAAATGAAGGGCTGGGATTACAGGATGTCGTTCAGCGACTTTACGAGCGACATAATAAATAAGTTGATAGTAAAGCCGGGTTATCCCGGCTTTATTTAGTCGAGATGGACAGCCAGCTCAACTAGGGAAGGTGCGAACAAGTCCCTGATATGAGATCATGTTTGTCATCTGGAGCCATGGAACAGGGTTCATCATGAGTCATCAACTTACCTTCGC
>NZ_JBFODM010000017.1:0-31544 GCF_040908325.1 Aeromonas sp. R4-1 | reverse complement strand
TGACCATGGCCTGTCACAGGCCCGCATTGCCAAACAGCTCGGGGTTCATCCATCGACTATCAGTCGTGAGCTTCGTCGTAATTGTGCTGGGCAGGCCTATCAGCCGCAGCAGGCTCACCAACTTGCCACGGCACGACGGCTGACGAGTCAGAAGCGTACTGTCCCGTCTGATACCATCGACTTTGTTTGCATGGCGCTGGTCGCGGACTGGAGTCCCGAGCAAATCAGTGGCGTTGGAGACATGATTAACTGCCCGGTTAGCCACGAGTGGATATACCGCTATGTGGCACGCGACAAGGCCAACGGTGGCACGCTATACCGGCATCTGCGTCAGGGTCACAAACGCTATCGCAAGGGTAAGAACAGCAAACGCAGTGTCATTCCCAATCCGGTATCGATTGATGAACGCCCTGCGATAGTCAATGAGCGGAGCCGTGTGGGAGATTGGGAAGTCGATACCGTGTTGGGTAAGCAAGGCAGCGGTGCAATAGTGAGTCTGTTGGAGCGTAAGAGCCGGCTCTACCTGGTTCAATACGTTCCCAGCAAAACAGCCAGCGCGGTGGCGGACACCATTATCAGCATGCTGAAACCCTACCAGGCACATGTCCATACCATCACAGCTGACAATGGTAGCGAGTTTGTCGAACATGAACGTGTTGCAGCAGAGCTGGAAGCGCAGGTGTACTTTGCGCATCCATACAGTGCATGGGAACGGGGACAGAATGAGAATAGCAATGGTCTGCTGCGGCAATATGTGCCCAAAGGCAGTGATTTGAGTGTGGTGACAGCAGAGGCACTGTCAGCCGTCGAAAAGCGGCTGAACTTCAGGCCGCGCAAATGCTTGGGATTCAAACAGCCACAGGTGGTTTTTGACGAACTTCTGAAAGCAGCCTGATTTTTAATCGGGAATTGCACTTCGAAGTTGAATTCGCGAAGCAACACTGCTTATATACCCGCACACTTGGAATTATTTGAGTCTCTAAAAATGAGGGGATCTCTGAGGGTATTCGCTGCTCGCCAGCACCTGGGTCAAGCCGGTCTGAAACTCCTTGACCAGTTCGTCGCTCACCGGATGGCTGAAGGCGAAGCAGAACTGCTCCGAGCTCAGTACCCATTGCTCCTTGAAGCGGGCGGGATCGAGTTTTTGTTCGACGATCAGCTGCTCCATGGTGGTCTTGTTGGTGGAGACCAGATCGACCCGGCCGGAGGTGAGCATCTTGAGCGCCTGTGCCAGCCGGTTGGCGGCCATCAGTTTGGTCTCGTCAAAGCCGTTGTTGAGCAGCAGTTGCTCCCCCACATCGGCCCGCACCGCCCCGATATTGAACGCCTTGGCATCGTCGAGCTTGGTGATGGTGATATTGCGATCGGCCAGCCCCACCAGCACGATCTCGGCATACCCGATGGGGCAGGCCCACTTGAACAGGGGGTCCCGCGCCTGGGTGCGGGCGGTGGAGAAGAGCACCGCATTGGGCTTTTGGGTCAGCAGGTAGTAACCGCGCGCCCACGGCATGATGGTGATGGGCTGCGCCGGCGTGTTGGTCTTTTTCCACACCAGTTGCAGCAGCTCGACCGCGAGGCCGGTGGGGGCGCCGCTGGCATCGGCGTAGTTGTAGGGTTTGTACTCTTCGGTGATGTAGTGCAGTTTGCCGAGCTCAGGACTCGCCTGTGCGAGGGTGGCCAGCAGCGCCCCGGCCAATCCAATCCATGGTTTCATTTTTGCCATCCTGATCAAGGGAATATCTGCTCAAGTGTGACCAAGCTGGCCGATTTCGCCAAGGCGACGGAGCATGTTTGGCAAAAAAGCGCGGCTGCACAGTCCCATCCCGCGCCCTATGTCGGCGGCGATCAGGGCGTTAGCGCAGCGGCAGGTACTTGGCTTGCAGGGCCGAGTAATCCGCCGAGGCGACGACCTGGGTCAGCGCCTGCTGAAAGAGGGCGACCTCGCTGTCGGGCACCTGACGGCTGAAGGCGTAGCAGAGCGGTCTGGCATCCAGCACGAAGGCGACATGAAAGTCATCCGGCTTGAAGCCGAGCTGCTGCAGGGTTTGATAGCCCGCCAGCTTGTTGGTCGCAAAGAGATCGGCGCGACCTGAGGTGAGCATTTTGGCCGCCTGGGTGAGGCGGTTGGCCAGCATCAGCTGGCGCTCATCGATACCACGTTCGAGCAGCAGCTGTTTGGAGACGGTGGAGCGCACCACGCCGACCTTGTAGCGGCTGATCTCGGCCACCGAGCCGAGGGTGATGTTGTCCGCCTTGCGCCCCAGCAGCACAAACTCCGAGTGATCGATGGGGCAGGCCCACTTGAAGAGTGCTTCCCGCTGCGGGGTGCGGGCGGTGGCAAACAGCACCACATTGGGTTTTTGTTGCAGCAGGTTGTAGCCCCGGGCCCAGGGCATAATGCGGATTGGCTGGGGCGACACGCCCCGCGCTTTCCAGATAAGCTGCATCAGCTCCACCGACAATCCAGTCGGTATCCCTTGCTGGTCGCTGAAATTAAACGGGGGAGAGATTTCGCTCAGATACTCGAGCTTGCCCGGATCGGCCTGCGCGAAGGTGGCCCACAAGAGCAGTAGCAGATGAGGTAAGTGCCATGTCCGCACGGGAAAGATCCTTCGCAATCAACTATGTAGCCCAGTTTGACTGCTTGCGGCGGGAATAGCTAGCCACCTCTATTGCATCTTTCATCAATAAAATGGGCAGCGAACCGCTGCCCAGCGGGTGAGTGAGTGCTCAGCGCACCGGCAGGTATTTGGCCTGCAATTTGCGAAACTCTTCCGAGGCGAGGGCGCGGGTCAGGCCCTGCTGAAAGAGGGTGATCTCGCTGTCGGGCACCTGACGGCTGAAGGCGTAGCAGAGCTGCTCGGCGCTCAGCACCATGGCCACGTTGAAGTCGTCGCTATTGAGCTTCAATTCGCGGATGGCGTCATATCCCGCCAGCTTGCTGGTGGCGAGCAGGTCGGCGCGGCCGGAGAGCAGCATCTTCAACCCCTGCGACAGGCGGTTGGCCGGGATGATGTTGTTGTCATCCATGCCGTTGTTGAGCAGCAGCTGCTCTGCGGCGTCCGAGCGCACCGCGCTGATCTTGTATTGGCTCATCTGTTCGAAGGCGGTCAGGGTGATGTTCTGCGCTTTGCGGCCTAGCAGTATGTACTCCGAGTAGCCGATGGGGCAGACCCACTTGAAGAGATCCTCCCGCGCCTGGGTGCGGGCGGTGGAGAAGAGCACCACGTTGGGCTTCTGGGTTAGCAAGTAATAACCTCGTGCCCAGGGCAGGATGCGCACCGGCTGGGGCGTCACGCCGCTGTGTTGCCAGATCATCTGCAGCAGATCGACCGCAAGGCCGGTGGGCTGGCCTTGCGGATCGCTGAAGTTGTAGGGGGGGTACTCTTCGGTGAGGTACTCGAGCTTGCCCAGATCAGCCCGGGCCGTCGAGGCCCAGCAGAGCAGCAACAGATGACAGATCAGCCATATCCTCATTGGGAACATCCTTAGCGATCAACCTTCTCTTGAGTGTGACCATGAACAGAGTAAATAGCCACTCACTGCCGTTACCAGCGGGCGCGGATCTGCCCGATGGGCTGGTAGGCCTCATCCCGCAGCCATACCAGCAGGGTCTTGCCATCCGCTTGCAGCCGGAACTCGCCGTAGCGGGCCGCTTCGTACTGCTCCCCCGTGCCCTCTTCAAAGAAGTAGGCATCGGGGCCAATCTGCCACTGCCGCTCGCTCTGGTGCACCTGCAATAGCCGCTCATCGCTGGCGAGCCGATCCGGTTTGCCATCGGCCACCAGAGTGGCCACCTGATGGGCATCGAGGCGGATCACCAGGGTATCGCTGCCTTTGTCTTGAGTAGCACGGGGGGCGCGGCTGGTCAGCTCGCGGGCAATTTCATAGTTGAGGCGCATGTAATCCCCCTGCATCAGGGAGCGGGGATCGACCGGAGCGAGCCGCAGCAGCACCACTTCGCCGCTGCTCATGGCGTGCTCATAGCGCCAGACGGTGGCATTGATGCCCGCCAGGATGGCGAGGCCGCTCAGCAACAGGGCGAGTTGTCGGGTGACGGGTTTCATGAGTCGCTCCTTGCCGCGAAGGTGATGAGCAGCTGGCGGGCACCCAGCAGCAGGATGCCGGAGCCCAGCAACAGCCAGGATTTGGTCATCAGGGTGAGCCCCAGATCGTAGTAATAGAGCGAGCCATAGCCGAGCAGCAGCAGGGCCGAGAGGGTCATCAGCCCCAGACTGCCGGCATAAAACCCGAGGATCAGCACCAGTGCGCCTGCCCCCATGCCGGGGATGATGGCGCTGATCAGCACCAGCGGCAGGCCAAACAGCAGGGGGAGCCTCAGCTTCACCATCACCGCCAGCAGCAGGGCGGCGCAGAGCAGGGGATTGAGCCAGAGCGGCAGGCGCGACAGCCCCAGTTCGTCCAGCACGCTGCTGCCGCCATCCCACAGCGGGTGGTGCAGGCGGCCCAGCACCAGCAGCGAGAGGGCCAGCCCCAGCGTGATGGAGTGGTAGATCTGGTGACGCTCTGGATCCCTATCTGCCCGCAGCCAGCAGAAGGCGATGGCCGCCATCACCAGCGGCAGCGCCAGCAGTTGCAGCCCAAGGCAGGCAAGGCCAAGAGTGAGCAGTAGTGCCGCCGCCACGCTGTGAAACAGCCGCACCAGCCAGTGATCGAACAGCACGGCGATGGCGAGCGACAGCAGGCACAACCCAAACCAGAGCAGGGCGTGATGAAGATCAAGCTGATCGAGCAGGCCATAGAGCAGCCAGGCATCGGCCGCCAGGGTGAGGGCCAGCACGAACTGATCCCAGAGATCGCCGCTTTGGCTGCGATTGAGGGCGTAGGCCCCCGCCAGCAGCACGGCCCCGAGCAGCAGGGCGCTGTTGGCCTCGCGGGTCAGCTGCTCGAAGGTGAGAAACAGGAAAAAGAGCAGGAACAGGGCGGCAATCCAGCCCACCAGCCCGAGCAGAAAGCGGCTCGACCAGTGGGGTTGGGTGTCACGGGGCATCTCCCCCTCCACCAGATTGGACTGTTGCAGTGCTTGCCAAAGGGTCAGATCACTCATGGGACCTCCGTTGTTGTTGCAGCCAGCGGGCGGCGGTGACAGAAAGGCCGATGGCAATCAGGCTCAGCAGCAAGAAGCCGTTGATGTCGGGCTCCATCCACTTGCCCAGCGCCGCGAGGATGACGGCAATCAGACTGAGGCACCCCATGGCGAGTCCGGCGATAAATCTGTGATGCCAAAGGGCATAGGCCGCAGCGAGCCAGCCAAACCAGAGCGGCCACACCAGTGGGGAGGCTGCATCAAACAGCGCCAGCAGGGTGAGCAGGGTAGCCCCCAGACCAGCAGCAAGGCCCGCCAGCCAGCTTGGCATCAGGCGCCAGCGGGCCGGTGCCAGCAGAAGCAGACCCCAGAGGGCGGCGTTGAGCAGGGTAAGGCACCAGCCCAATCCTTCTTCATCGAAGGTAAAGAAGAAGGTGAACAAACCGAGCCGCCAGTAGAGCACCAGCGCCAGCTGGCCGAGCAGCCAGCTTAAGGTCCAGAGCAGGGGGCTTTGGCCAAATGCCGCCAGCGGCACCAGCATCAGCGCCCAGGTGGCGAACAGCTGCCAGGGATCGGCGCCGGTCTGGTAGGTCTGACCCACCAGCGCCAGCAGGGCGCCGATATTGAGGGCGATAGCGAGCAGCAGCGCCTGACGGGGGGTATCCCCAAGGGGCTTTCGCCACAGCAGAAGCAGCATGGCGAGCAGCGGTGACTCCAGCAGGGCGAGGCGGGAGACCCGGCCCAGCTCTTGCCAGTTGAAGGCGACGAAGAAGATGAGGCCAGCCCCGATGCAGAGGGCGCCGAGCCAGAGCAGCAGCCGGTCAAACAGCCACTGCCAGCGCGCCGGATGGGGGGGAAGATCGGTGAGGGTCAGGGCGTCCATCAGCTTCTCTGGCGCCAGCCGTCCTTGTTTGACCCATTCGAGAAGTGTCTCTCTTGATACGTTGTGCATGGGGGGACTCCACGAGGTTTGCCCCATTATGGCATGAGGCCCCCGCAACCGTGCACTGCCCCTTGGCTCTACGGCTGGTGGTGCGACAGCGGATTACGCAATAGACACAGCAGCAAACAAAAAAGCCCTCCACAGGGGAGGGCTTGGTCATCGGGTACGGGCCATCAGGCAAAGATCAGGGTGCTCACCCCGAGGCCGACGAAGAGGATGGCGCAGGCGATGCGGATCCCCTTGAGCGGCAGCTTGTCTGCCCCCAGCTTACCGATCAGCACCACAGGCACGTTGGCCAGCATCATGCCGAGGGTGGTGCCGGTAATGACCTGCACCAGCGAGTCATATTTGGCGGCCAGTAGCACGGTGGCGATCTGGGTCTTGTCACCGATCTCGGCGATGAAGAAGAGCACGAAGGTGGCCATAAAGGGGCCGTATTTATCCAGCGAGCTCTCCTCGTCATCCATCTTGTCCGGCACCAAAATCCAGATAGCCATGGCGATAAAGGCGATGGCGACCAGCCAGGTCATTATCTTGGGATCGAGCCAGCGGCTGATGAACTCGCCAATCCAGGCAGCGCCCGCATGGTTGAGCAAGGTAGCCGCCAGCATGCCGGCGATGATGGGCCAGGGCTTGCGAAAACGGCAGATGAGCAGCAACGCCAACAGCTGGGTTTTATCGCCGATTTCGGCAATAGCGACGCTGAGGGTTGAGGTTAACAAGGCTTCCATAAAAATGACCGGGGGACGGAATTGTTATAAACCAAAGACAAGCCTGCGCCATCCGTCCCCGGTATTGGCACTGGCCCGTCAAAGGTCTTGTCAAATCCATGGCTGGCATGGATCACCCTGACCATGGTGATTTGGCACCAAGTATGTTGATCAGGGTCGCAAACCGGTATTCATGCAATGGATGGAACCGGTGTGCGAGACTACTCCCCCTCGATGGGAGCGGGCATTCTAGGGAAAAACCGCATGAGTGACAAGGGGATCAGCCACCCACCAGCTTGACGCTGAAACCGGCTTTCTCCAGCTCGGTTTTGATCAGGTCCCGTTTATCCCCCTGGATCTCGATCACTCCCTCCTTGATACCGCCTCCGGTGCCGCACTTTTTCTTGAGCAGGGTGGCCAGGGATTTTTGCTGTTCGGCGGGTACGCCATGAATGGTGATCACCCCGGCACCCTTGCGCCCCTTGGTCTCGCGGCGAATGCGTACGGTGCCGTCGGTGGGGAAGGGGGAGGCGGATTGGGGAGCGCTCTGCTCCTTGATCATGCCGCCATCTGTGCTGTAAACGAGGCGGCTGTTATTGTCGTGACTCATGGCAATACTTTATGGGTTAGCTAAGCGGAGTTTGATTTTACTCAAATAAAAGTTGAAGACACAGCTTATAATGCCCCAAGTAAAAGCGAATTATTATTGTTTAACTTCAGGAGTCAGTCATGGTACTCACGCAGTTGTCACCGGGACAGAGTGCTCGCATCAAGAATATGAATCAGCTCGCCCGGCCGCTGCGCCGCAAACTGATGGTAATGGGCCTGTTGCCCCAGACTGAAGTCATTTATCTGCGCTCCGCCCCCCTGGGGGACCCGCTCCAGATCCAGTGCCAGGGGATCTGTCTCTCCATGCAAAAGAGTCTGGCCCAGCAAATAGAAGTCGAGCCGGTATAACCCCCTGTTCGGCTACCGCTCCGGTCAAGAAAGTCACCGGGAGCGGTTCAGAGACAAGAAGTCGAACCTGCAAAGCAGCTTGCCACACGCACGCGGCGGGTTCAGAAGAAAATAGAGGTAGAGCTGGTATGAATTATTCTCTGGTAACGGTAGGTAACCCCAATAGCGGCAAGACCTCCCTGTTCAACGCCCTGACCGGCGCCCGCCAGCAGGTAGGCAACTGGAGTGGTGTCACCGTCGACAAGAAGATGGGTGAGTTCAGCGCGGGTGAGCATCACTTCAAGCTGATGGATCTGCCCGGCATCTATAGCCTGGCCAGTCAGGATGGCAGTCTGGATGAGCAGATCGCCAGCCGCTTTGCCCAGGGCCAACAACCCGACCTGCTGCTCAACGTCATCGACGCCGCCAATCTGGAGCGCTCCCTCTACCTCACGCTGCAACTGCGCGAACTGGGCCTGCCCATGGTGGTGGTGCTCAACAAGCTGGATATCCTGCAAAAGCGCCGCATCGTCATCGACGAGAGCAAGCTCGGCAAATCTCTCGGTTGCCCGGTGGTGGCCCTCTCTGCCCACAACAGCAAGCAGGTTGCCGCCTTCAAGCAGCAGATCCGCCAGTTTATCGGTCAGCCGCAAGCCGCCTTGCAGCTCGATTACGGCTACGAGCTTGAAACCGATCTGGCGGAGCTGGAGACCCTGCTAGCTCCGCATCATCTCACTACCCGTGGCCGCGCCCTGCGCCTGCTGGAAGAGGATGCGGTGATGCAGGAGACTCTGCTGCCCGGTCAACACGCGGCGGCCAGCAATGTGGTGACCCGCGCCCATCAGGGACAGGATATCGACCTGCAACTGGCGGATATTCGCTACGGCCATATCCACCAGTGGGTACAACAGGCTCGTCAGCAGAAGGGCAAGCTCACCGAGGCCCAGAGCGAGTGGCTGGATCGGGTGCTGCTCAATCGCTGGATTGGCATCCCCTTCTTTCTGTTTGTCATGTACCTGATGTTCCTGTTTGCCATCAACGTTGGCAGCGCCTTTATCGACTTCTTTGACATCATGGGCGGCGCCCTGTTTGTCGATGGGGTGCACCACCTGCTGGGACTGGTCAATGCCCCCGAGTGGCTGGGCGCCATTCTGGCTGATGGCTTCGGGGTCGGCTTGCAGACTGTCGCCACCTTTATTCCGGTGATTGGCTGCCTCTATCTGTTCCTCGCGGTGCTGGAGAGCTCCGGCTATCTGGCCCGTGCCGCCTTCGTGGTGGATGCCCTGATGCGCCGCCTCGGCCTGCCGGGCAAGGCGTTCGTGCCGATGCTGATGGGCTTTGGTTGTACCGTCCCCTCGGTGATGGCGACCCGTACCCTCAACTCCGAGCGGGAGCGGCTGATGACCTCCGCCATGGCCCCCTTCATGTCGTGCGGTGCCCGTCTGCCGGTTTACGCCCTGTTTGCGGTGGCATTCTTCCCCGAGTCAGGTCAGAACCTGGTGTTCGGTCTCTACCTCATCGGC
This sequence comes from Aeromonas sp. R4-1, assembly GCF_040908325.1. Taxonomy (NCBI): domain Bacteria; kingdom Pseudomonadati; phylum Pseudomonadota; class Gammaproteobacteria; order Aeromonadales; family Aeromonadaceae; genus Aeromonas; species Aeromonas sp. R4-1. The sequence continues at coordinate 22,385 of NZ_JBFODM010000017.1, read as the reverse complement.
ATTCTGGTGGCGGTGCTCACCGGCCTGTTGCTGCGCAGCACCCTGCTGCCGGGCAAGAGCGACTCCATGCTGATGGAGATGCCGGATTACGAGTGGCCGCGTCCGGTCAACGTTGCCATCAAGACTTGGCAGAAGCTCAAATCCTTCGTCTTTGGCGCCGGTAAAACCATCGTGCTGGTGGTTGCCGTGCTGAGCGTGCTTAACTCCCTGGGTACCGATGGCAGCTTTGGCCATCAGGAGCAGGAGAGCTCGGTCCTGAGCAAAATCAGCCAGGCGGTGACCCCGGTGCTGCACCCCATCGGTGTACGCGATGACAACTGGCAGGCCACGGTCGGTATCGTCACCGGTATCTTCGCCAAAGAGGCGGTGGTCGGTACCCTCAACAGCCTCTACGCCGGTGGTGGCGATGCAGAGGAGGAGAGCGAGTTCTCGCTGGTGGCCAGCTTCCACGAGGCGATCGATGCCGTGGCGGCCAATCTGGCGGAGATCAACCCGAGTGACCCCATGGGGCTTGATGTTGGCAACCTCGACGACCAGAAAGCTGCCGCCGAGGCGCAGGAGGTCGATGTCTCCACCTACGGCAACATGCAGACCCACTTCGACGGGACGGCCGGTGCCTTTGCCTACCTCTTGTTCGTGCTGCTCTACATGCCCTGCGCCGCCGCCATGGGCGCGCTGGTGCGGGAAACCGGTCGTCAGTGGGCGCTGATGACGGCGGTATGGTGCAACTATATGGCCTTTATGTGCGCCACCCTCTTCTATCAGGCCGCGACCTTTGCCGCTCATCCGGAGCAGAGCCTGTTCTGGATCGTCAGCTATGGCCTCTCTCTGGTACTGCTCTGGTGGGCCGGTCGCCGTCACGGTGACATCGTCGCCCGCAAGGTGGTGACCTTATGATCCTGCGCGAGCTGGGGGATTACCTCGCCGCGCAGCAGAAGGTGAGCCGGCGTGATCTGGCTCGCCACTTCCACACCTCGGAAGATGCGGTGGAGGCCATGCTCGGCGTCTGGATGCGCAAGGGGCGGGTCATCAAGCGCGAGAGTCGGGTCTGTGGTGGCAGTTGCTGCGGCAAGAGCGAGGAGGTGATGTTCGAGTGGTGTGACGCGGGCCAGATTGGCATCAAGATCCGCTAAACGACTACCCAACCTCATCACCAAACATCGAACAATAAAAAACGGCAGGCCCTGCTTTAAATGAGGGTCTGCCGTTTTTATTGCTGCACACTGGCGGGATCAGGCGCTCTGGCGAGCCTCGCTCAGCAGTGCCAGCGCCGGTTGGGCGTTGTTCGGCATCAGCCGGTAGGCTTTGTGGTGTTTGACCAGGGTGGTCTTCTTGTTGCCCTGGCTCAGCAGCAGGCCGTGCTTGAAGGCCGCCTCGGCCAGCACCTGCTCATCACCGCGCACATAGAGGGTGAGGGGTTTGACAAGCTCACCGTCCTCGATATGGCCTTCATATTCGCTATGGCTTACCACCAGACTCGCCTGACCGCCCGATTGCAGGCGCAGCTTGGCGTTCACCTCGCTCTCGGTCAGCACCAGCCAGCCTGCCGCTGAGAGCTCCTCCAGCAGGGCAGCCAGCTTGGCTCCCAATTGCTGCGGATTGGTCATGGCGCACTGGTATTGGAAGGCGATGCGCTCCAGCAATCCCTTGAGATCGGCGCCCGCACCCAGAGTGCGGCCAAGCTGCACCCAAGCTTTCAAATCTTCCATCACCAGACGGGAGAAACGCTTCTCCTTGAGGGAGTCGGCCATCCAGGTGCAGAGAAAGTGGCTCTCTTGCGCCGGAGTGCGCTTGCCTGCCTTTTGTTCGGCGGTGCGGACCAGTTCGGCCAGACTCTGGGTGGCCATCTCGAACAGGGCCTGATTGTAGGTTGGAGAGGTCATAAGCAATCCTTGAGTTGACCACCAGGGGCCAACACCGATGACAGAGATGGCAAAGGCGCCAGTGGCGCCTTTGCGGTTCAATAGAGCAACTGCCCGCCTTATTTCGGCTGACGGGGCTTCTTGGCTGCAGCCAGACGCTTGAGGCGCTGACCCTGCAGCTTGGCTTCGGCCATCACCTGGGCCACGGCGTTATCTTCACGCTGCGGGCGCTTGCCGAAGCGACGACGCTCTTGCAGCTGTTTGATCAGCTCGTCACGGCTGCTCACCTCATAGCCCGGCACCATGATGCGGTGGATCTTCTGGCCGATCAGGGCCTCGATCTCCAGCAGGGTGCGCTCCTCTTCACGGCTGACGAAGGAGATGGCCATGCCGCGCTTGCCGGCACGACCGGTACGGCCGATGCGGTGCACGTAATCTTCCGCCAGGAACGGCAGATCATAGTTGACCACGTATTCCAGATCCGGAATGTCCAGACCACGGGCGGCCACTTCGGTGGCGACCAGTACCCGTACCTTGCCTTCCATGAATTCGCGCAGGGCGCGGCGACGGTTGCCCTGGGCCTTCTCGCCATGGACAACGGCGGACTTGATGCCGTCGAGGCTCAGCTCCTCGACCAGCACATCACAGCTCTCGCGGGTACTGGCGAACACCAGCACCTGCTGCCAGTTCTGCTTGCCAATCAGCTCTGAGAGCAGCTCGCGCTTGCGCTTCTGCTCGACCGGATAGACGGTGTGGCTGACGGTGTCGGCGGTGGAGTTCTGCTTGTTGACGCTGACGATCTGCGGTCTGTCCAGCATCAGGTTGGCCAGCTTCTTCACCGCGTCGGAGAAGGTGGCGGAGAAGAGCAGGTTTTGACGGGTCTTGTTGACCGCTTGCAGGAGCTTCTGCACATCGGCACTGAAGCCCATGTCGAGGATGCGATCCGCTTCATCCATCACCAGACACTCGACGCCGGAGAGGCTGAGGTTGCAGGCGGTGAGGTGCTCCAGCAGACGGCCCGGGGTGGCCACAATGATGTGAGCGCCCGCTTTGAGCTTCTTGGCCTGCACGTCCTGCTTGCCACCGCCGACGATGGTGATGGTGGTGATATCGAGATACTTTGCGAAGTCATTGATGTTGCTCGCCACCTGAGCCGCCAGCTCGCGGGTCGGGGTCAGGATCAGCACACGGGCGTTGGAAGGCTGGACCGGAGCCGGATTGTCTACCAGACGCTGCAAGATGGGCAGGGCGAAGGCGGCGGTCTTGCCGGTACCGGTCTGGGCGCTGGCCAGCACATCGCGGCCACGGCGAATGGCCGGGATCGCCTGTTGCTGCACAGGGGTCATCTCCTGATAACCGCAATCTGAGACAGCACGCAAAATCTCGGGGGCAAAATCGAACGATTCAAATCTCATAATGGGTTCCTGTGTTCCAGCTGGGCTGTGTTTGGCTTGGTTAGCTCGGCATGAGCGAGACGGAGGTTGTAACCACCGACGGCTGCGCCTGACATCAAGTCAGAGAGTGAGCCGGAAAATGGCGGGCGCGAAGTGTAACAGATAGACGTCACAAATTCTGCCTCAAATGGTTGTCCTTTTCTCATCCTTTGTGGTGTGAATGGCGGTTGAAAGCAATCATTTGACTCCCAAATGCCAAGCTTAGATGCGTGGCTAACGGTTTTGGGCAAGGACGAAAGGGATATCGATGGAACTGGAACAGTTAAAACGCCAGCTGGAGCAGCTTGGCGAGCGCAATGACAGCATGCAGCAGGCTCGCCACCGCAAGTTGCTCAATATCACCCGCGACACGGGGGAGTTGCTGTCAGTGCTGGTGCAGACCCGTGGGGCGCAGGCGGTGCTGGAGATCGGCACCTCCAATGGTTACTCCACACTCTGGCTGGCAGAAGCGGTGCGTCGGCTGGAGGGGCACGTGACCACCATTGAGCTGGATGAGGATAAGCGCGTGCTGGCCCATGACAACTTTCAGAGGGCAGGGCTGGCCCCCTGGGTAACCTTGCTGGCAGGGGATGCAGGCGAGCTGTTACCGACCTTGCCGCAAGCCGGCTATCAGCTCATCTTCCTCGATTCGGATCGTCAGCACTACCGGGCATGGTGGCCGCAAATCCGCCGCCTGCTGGCACCCCGTGGCCTGCTGGTGGTTGATAACGCCATCTCCCATCGCAGCGAGATGGTGGAGTGGATGAACGAGGTCGGGCAGGATCCGGCCTTTGCCACCTCGCTGGTGCCGGTCGGCAAGGGGGAGTGGCTGGTGGTGCGTTTGTAGGAGGTGGATAGCTGCAAAAAATCAGCCCCGCATTGGCGGGGCTGATTGTGAAAGTGCATCAGGGTCTTGGTCGGTCGGATCAGACAGCCAGATAGTCCATGATCCCTTCGGCCGCTTTGCGCCCTTCGTAGATGGCGGTTACCACCAGATCGGAGCCACGTACCGCGTCGCCACCGGCGAACACCTTGGGATTGCTGGTCTGGAAGGCGTATTCCGCCTGCTCGCGGGCCTTGATGCGATCCCGGTTGTCGAGCTCGATGCCGAACTCCGCCATCCAGGGTTGGGGGTTGGGCTGGAAGCCAAACGCCATCACTACCGCATCGGCGGCCAACACCTGCTCGGAGCCCTCGATAACCACCGGATTGCGGCGGCCATTGGCATCGGGTTCACCCAGCTCGGTGCTCACTACTTTGATGCCGACGGTGCGACCGCTGGCATCCAGCTCGACAGCCACCGGCTGCAGGTTGAACATGAACTCAACCCCCTCCTCGCGGGCGTTTTTCACCTCCCGCTTGGAGCCCGGCATGTTCTCCTCGTCGCGTCGATAGGCGCAGATCACCTTGGCGGCCCCCTGACGGATGGCGGTCCGCACGCAGTCCATGGCGGTATCGCCACCGCCCAGCACTACCACCTGCTTGCCGGCGAAGTCGATATAGTCGGCTTGTGCCTTCTCGAAGCCCAGCAAACGGTTGGCGTTGGCGATGAGGTAGGGCAGGGCGTCATAGACGCCCGGCGCCTCTTCGTTGGCAAAGCCGCCCTTCATGTACTTGTAGGTACCGACCCCGAGGAAGACCGCATCGAACTCGCCGAGCAGATCGGCGAAGGTGATGTCCTTGCCCACCTCGGTCTCGAGACGAAACTCCACGCCCATCCCCTGGAAGATCTCGCGGCGACGCTGCATCACCTCTTTTTCCAGCTTGAAGGAGGGGATACCGAAAGTGAGCAGGCCACCGATCTCCGGATACTTGTCAAACACCACCGGGGTGACGCCATTGCGAGCCAGCACATCGGCACAGGCGAGGCCTGCAGGGCCGGCACCGATGACGGCGACCCGCTTGCCGGTCTTGACCACGTTCGAGAGATCGGGCTTCCAGCCCATCTCGAACGCCTTGTCGGTGATGTATTTTTCGATGTTGCCGATGGTCACCGCGCCGAAGCGATCGTTGAGGGTGCAGGAGCCCTCACAGAGGCGATCCTGCGGGCAGACCCGACCGCACACTTCCGGCAGGCTGTTGGTCTGGTGGGAGAGCTCCACCGCCTCCAGAATGCGCCCCTCTTTGGCCAGCTTCAGCCAGTTGGGGATGTAGTTGTGGACCGGACACTTCCACTCGCAATAGGGGTTGCCGCACTCGAGGCAGCGATCCGCCTGCATCTGTACCTGCGGCTGATTGAAGGACTCGTAGATCTCCACAAACTGGATTTTGCGGATCTTGAGCGGCTTCTTGGGCGGGTCGACCCGCTGGACATCGATAAACTGAAATACGTTCTGGCTCATAGGGTTCCCTCCTTATTGCGCCTGGATTCTGAGTTCTGCACTGGAACGGCTGGTGTGACCCAGCAGCGATTTCACGTCGCTGGACTTGGGTTTGATCAGCCTGAACTTGGGCACATAGGAGTCGAAGTTGGCCAGGATCTCCTCGGCGCGCGAGCTGCCGGTCTCATTGAGGTGCGCCGTGATGATACCGCGCAGGTGCTCCTGATGGATGGCGAGATCCGCCACGTCCAGCAGTTCCACCAGCTCGGGGTTGGTGCGCTTGGCGAAGTTGCCGCACTCGTCGAGCACGTAGGCAAAGCCGCCGGTCATGCCCGCCGCAAAGTTGACGCCGGTCTGACCGAGCACGGTGACGATGCCGCCGGTCATATATTCACAACCGTTGTCGCCAATTCCCTCGACTACCGCCAGGGCGCCGGAGTTGCGCACCGCGAAACGCTCGCCAGCAGTGCCTGCGGCGTAGAGTTTGCCGCCGGTGGCGCCGTAGAGGCAGGTGTTGCCGATGATGGCTGCTTCGTGGGATTTGAACGCCACGCCGACATGGGGCTTGATCACCAGCTTGCCGCCGGTCATCCCCTTGCCCACATAGTCGTTGGCGTCACCGGTGAGGATCATCTCGAGGCCACCTGCGTTCCAGACGCCGAAGCTCTGGCCTGCGGTGCCGTTGAAGTGCACCTTGATCGGATCGGCCGCCATCCCCTGATTGCCGTGCCGTTTGACGATCTCGCCCGAGAGGCGCGCCCCCACCGAGCGGTCGGTGTTGCGAATGTCGTAACGGAACTCGCCACCGCTTGAGGTTTCCACCGCTTCCAGCAGGTCTTCCACCATCTTGAGGTTGAGCGGCCCCTTGTCGAAAGTGGGGTTGTGCTGCTGGCTGAACAGGCTGGAGCCTGCCGGTGCTACCGGACGGGCCAGAATGCCAGAGAGATCCAGCTTGGCCTGACGAGCGGTGAGGCCGGGCAGGGCTTCCAGCAGATTGGTGCGGCCAATCAGGTCGGTCAGCTGGGTGACGCCGAGCTGGGCCATCAGCTCGCGGGTCTCCTCGGCGATGAACTTGAAGTAGTTCATCACCATCTCCGGCAGGCCGGTGAAGTGCTCGCGACGCAGCTTCTCATCCTGAGTGGCAACGCCGGTGGCGCAGTTGTTCAGGTGGCAAATACGCAGGTATTTGCAACCGAGCGCCACCATGGGGCCGGTGCCAAAACCGAAGCTCTCGGCGCCAAGGATGGCTGCCTTGATGATGTCGAGACCGGTCTTGAGACCACCATCCACCTGCAGTCGCACCTTGTGGCGCAGGCCGTTGGCGACCAGCGCCTGCTGGGTTTCGGCCAGACCCAGCTCCCACGGGGAGCCGGCATATTTGACCGAGGTGAGGGGGCTCGCGCCTGTGCCGCCGTCATAACCGGAGATGGTGATGAAGTCGGCATAGGCCTTGGCCACGCCGCAGGCGATGGTGCCGACGCCAGGCTCGGAGACCAGTTTCACCGACACCAGACAACTCGGGTTGATCTGCTTGATGTCGAAGATGAGCTGGGCCAGATCCTCGATTGAGTAAATGTCGTGGTGCGGCGGCGGCGAGATCAGGGTCACGCCGGGCACGGAATAACGCAGCTGGGCGATCTGGGCGGTGACCTTGTCGCCGGGCAGCTGGCCACCTTCGCCGGGCTTGGCACCCTGCGCCACCTTGATCTGCACCACATCGGCGTTCATCAGGTAGTGGGGGGTGACGCCAAAGCGGCCGGAAGCGACCTGCTTGATGCGGGAGTTCTTCTCGGTACCGAAGCGCTTGGGATCTTCGCCACCTTCGCCGGAGTTGCTCTGACCGCCGAGGCGGTTCATGGCGACAGCCAGCGCCTCGTGGGCCTCAGGGCCGAGGGCACCGATGGACATGGCGGCGGAGTCGAAGCGGGGGAACAGCTTGTCGGCCGGTTCAACCTGATCCAGTGCGACCGGATTGTCGACCTTCTTCAGGGCCAACAGGTCGCGCAAGGTAGAGACCGGGCGTTCGTTGACCAGACGGGCGTACTCCTTGTAATCGGCATAGTTGCCGGAGCGCACCGCCGCTTGCAGGGTCTGCACCACATCCGGGTTGTAGGTGTGGTACTCGCCGCCGTGCACGAACTTGAGCAGGCCGCCGTGGGGGAGGGGCTTGCGGGCCAGCCAGGCCTGACGGGCCAGATTGTGCTGATCCTGCTGGATGTCGGCAAAATCGGCACCCTGAATACGGCTCGATACGCCGCGGAAGCAGGTATCGACCACCGACTTGGCCAGGCCCACTGCCTCAAACAGCTGGGAGCAGCGATAGCTGGCGACCGTGCTGATGCCCATCTTGGACATCACCTTGTAGAGCCCCTTGTTGATGCCGTTGCGGTAGTTGACCATCGCCTGGCGCAGGGACATGGTGAGCACGCCCTCTTCAACCTGTTTGGCCAGGGTTTCGTAGGCGAGATAGGGGTAGATGGCGGTCGCGCCAAAGCCCAGCAGCACCGAGAAGTGGTGCGGGTCGCGGCAACTTGCAGTTTCCACCAGAATGTTGGCGTCGCAGCGCAGGTTGTTGTCCACCAGGGTGCGCTGCACTGCACCCACCGCCATGGCGGCCGGGATCGGCAGGGTGTCGGCGCTGATGTCGCGGTCCGACAGCACCAGCAGCACGGTGCCACTCTTGGCAGCAGTTTTTGCCTCCTCGCAGATACGCACGATGGCTGCTTCCAGTCCCTCTTCGGGCTTGAAGTTGAGGCTGATCACCTGATGACGGTAGTACTCACCTTCCAGTGCCAGCAGCTGGTGGAAGTCGGAGTAGAGCAGGATCGGCGACTGGAACAGCACCCGGTGGGCGTGGCCGAAGGTCTCGTTGAAGACGTTCTGCTCGCGACCGATACAGGTGGCCAGCGACATCACGTGGTTTTCCCGCAGCGGGTCGATGGGCGGGTTGGTCACCTGAGCAAACATCTGGCGGAAGTAGTCATAGAGGGGGCGCGGGCCGGAGGAGAGCACCGCCATCGGGGTATCATCCCCCATGGAGCCGACCGCTTCCTGACCGTTTTCACCTAGAACCCGGATGATCTGATCCAGCTCCTCGAAGGAGTAGCCAAATAGCTTCTGATAGGTTTTCAGCTGGTCGTCGGAGAACTCGCGGCTACCGGTCTGGCTGTCGTCCATCTGCTCGAAGGGGACCAGTCGGCGGCAATGTTTATCCATCCACTGCTTGTAGGTGTGGCGGTTCTTGAGGTCGTCATCGATCTCGAAGCTGGTCCACACCTTGCCGTTGCTGGTATCCACCACGAACAGCTCGCCAGGGCCGACCCGGCCCTTCTCCAGCACTTCGTCCGGGGTGTAGTCCCAGGTGCCGACCTCGGAGGCGAGGGTGATGAACTTGTCCTTGGTGATGACGTAGCGGGCCGGACGCAGACCGTTGCGATCAAGTGCGCAGGTGGCGTAGCGACCGTCGGTCATGACGATACCGGCCGGGCCGTCCCACGGCTCCATGTGCATGGAGTTGAAGTCGTAGAAGGCGCGCAGGTCGTCATCCATGTTCGGATGTTTTTGCCATGCTGGCGGGATCAACAGGCGCATGGCGCGGAACAGGTCCATGCCACCGGCGAGGAAGAGATCCAGCATGTTGTCGAGACTGGAGGAATCCGACCCCGTGGTGTTGACGAAGGGGGCCGCTTCCTGCAAATCGGGAATGAGCGGCGTCGCAAACTTGTAGCTGCGCGCTTTGGCCCACTGGCGGTTGCCGGCGATGGTGTTGATCTCGCCGTTGTGGGCCAGATAGCGAAACGGCTGCGCCAGCGGCCAGCGCGGGCTGGTGTTGGTGGAGAAGCGCTGGTGGAAGACGCAGATGGCCGCCTGCATACGGATGTCGGCGAGATCCAGATAGAAGCGCGGCAAGTCCACCGGCATGCACAGCCCTTTATAGACGGTGACCAGGTTGGAGAGGCTGACCACATAGAAGTAGTCGTCGTTGACGCGCTTTTCGATGCGGCGACGCACGATATAGAGGCGGCGCTCGAGATCCTTGTCGACCCAGCCGGGCGGGGCGTTGACAAAGACCTGTTCAATGCTGGGTAGGGAGGCTTTTGCGATGGTACCCAGTACGTTGGTATCGACGGGCACCTTGCGCCAGCCGACCAGACTCAGGGTCTCTTTTTCCAGCTCTTCGTCGATGATGTCGCGGGTCTGCTGGGCCAATACGGGGTCAGGGTTGAGAAACAGCATGCCGACCGCATAGTTGCGGCCAAGGTGCCATCCCTTCTCCTCGGCGACAGCTCTGAAGAAGCTGTCCGGTTTTTGCAGCAGCAGACCGCAACCATCGCCGGTCTTGCCATCGGCGGAGATCCCTCCGCGGTGCTGCATGCGAGCCAATGCTGACATCGCGAGACGGACAAGCTTGTGGCTGGCTTCCCCTTCCATGTGGGCCAACAGGCCGAAGCCACAGTTATCCCTCTCCAGCTTTGGATCATATAGTGACATTGCATTTCTCCCTTGCTCGGCCTTGTATCGCACAGTCATCACCTGACTGCATAAATTGCGATTGGCTCTTGTGGTTCCGTCTGCCTGACGTGGCGAATCTCCAAACTAATGGGATTTTCTGGCGAGGTCAATCGCAGGTCAGGTTTGTCTTCATGGTTACATTCGCATAACAAAATGTCGGGTTAGGGGGATTAGCTCGCAGTTATGGAGTGTTTATTCTGTATTGTTTGATTTTATTGGTTAAATATATCGCCATTGACGGGCTCAATGGTGCGCTCGGCGACGATGGGCGAATGTAGTAATTTTACCAACCAGATGTGGCCGACAGCGGAAGGGATCACATTTTCAATATCCCATGCTTGCAATTGTGTGCTGTCGGGTCTCTTTGGATTTTTCATTGTTCAACAGTGGGTTATCAGGTCTCATTTTCATATGGATGTTTACTGTTTGAATCGTCAAAGAACTGCAAAAATCCTTTTTTTGCGCTTTTTCTCTATATTTATTCAAAATTGGTCGGGTATTTATATGTTTTACCCTCTCCGCTAGCTTGATCCAGCTCAGCCCCTGTTTTGCGCAAGCTCGTACAATGGCGCTCCTTTAGCGGAGGTGTCATGCAGTTACACGAACTCGTCAATACATTCGGTCAGGATCTCAAGCAGCGTCATGGTCAGAAGATCCACAAACTCTCCATCCACGGGGCCTTCACCTGCCCGAACCGTGACGGCACCCTGGGCCGTGGTGGCTGCACCTTCTGCAACGTATCCTCTTTTGCCGACGAGTCGGCCCAACAACTCTCCGTGGTGCAACAACTGCTGGCTCGCCGGGACGAAGTCACCCGTGCAAAGCGCTATCTTGCCTATTTTCAGGCCTATACCAGCACCTATGCCGAGGTCGAATATCTGCAGCGGATGTATGAAGAGGCGCTGTCGGTGAGCGATATGGTGGGGCTCTGCGTGGGCACTCGCCCCGATTGCGTGCCGGATGCGGTGCTGGATCTGTTGGCGGGCTATCAGGCCCGGGGTTACGAGGTGTGGCTGGAGCTCGGGCTGCAAAGCGCTAACGACAAGACTCTGCAACGGATCAACCGCGGCCATGGTTATGCCGCCTATGAGGATGCGGTAAGACGTGCCCATCAGCGCGGCATCAAGGTATGTGCTCATCTGATCGTCGGCCTGCCGGGGGAGGTGCCGATGGACAGCCTCGATACCCTACATCGTATCGTTGAGACCGGTGTTGAGGGGATCAAGTTGCATCCGCTTCATGTGGTTGAGGGTAGTACTCTTGGCAAGGCATGGCAGGCGGGGCGCCTTGAGGTATTGACGCTGGAGCAGTATGTGGAAGCGGCCGTTGCCATGATCCAGCACACGCCGCCCGAGGTGGTGTATCACCGGATTTCGGCCTCCGCGCGCCGTCCAACCCTGTTGGCGCCAGCCTGGTGTGAAAATCGCTGGACGGCCATGGCGGATATTGCCAAAGCACTCTCATTGAACGGCCCGCAAGGTCACGCGTTGGGCAGACCCTTCATACTTCCTGACCTATAATTGAGCGCCAGATTATTATTTTCACGTAAAACATAGGGTTATATAAAAAACTTCATACCCTAAACTATAGTTTTGGTACGTGCCGGTTGATATAGTGGTGCGCCATAATAAATGTCATTATCAATTAACTCCGACATTCACCCTGATTGCAGTGTTAGCATGGTGTTGATGAGCCGATTATTTTTACCAATAACGAATCATGCCGCCATTGCTGCTGTGCCGGGAAATTGGGGATGAGTGTCGCGATCTATCTGGACAGGTTTATCCCCTGATCAGTCTCATCAGCGGGAAGGCCACTCGGTTTTAGCGTGGCTATAGCAGGGAAATAGGAGCGATGAACGCTCTTATCTACCTCATTTATGCAGTGACAGGATGCTATGCAAGCAGAAACAAGTCGTATTGATGAGTTATTGGAGTGTCTGGTCTTCTTGACCCGTTTTTATGGTGTGCCCAACAGTCAGGATGCCCTGACGACCGGGTTGCCACTGGTCTCCGGACGCCTGACTACCGCACTCTTTTGCCGTGCTGCCGAGCGGGGCGGGTTATCCGCCCGTGAAGTGATCCAGCCACTGGCTGATATCTCTCCCTTGCTGCTGCCTTGTGTATTGCAGATGCGCAGTGGTGGCGCCTGTATATTGCTGGAGTGGAACGAAGATCGCAGCCAGGGGAAAGTGATTTTCCCGCAGGCCGGTGATGCCGCGCAATGGCTGACCGCAGCCCAGTTGGGTGATGAGTATCTGGGGCGCCTCTTCTATGTAAAGAAGCAGTTCAAGTTTGACGAACGCTCGCCCAAGGTGCTTGAAACCCGTGATGGACACTGGTTCTGGAGCACCTTGTTCGAATCCCGCGGCATCTATCGCGATGTGCTGATCGCCTCCATTCTGATCAACCTGTTTGCCATCGCCAGCCCTCTTTTCACCATGAACGTCTATGACAAGATTGTGCCCAATCTGGCGTTTGATTCGCTCTGGGTGCTGGCTGTCGGGGCCATGGTGGTCTTTACCTTCGATTTTGTGATGCGGCAGTTGCGCAGTTACTTTATCGACATTGCCGGTAAAAAGTCTGATGTGCTGCTGTCCGCCAAAATTTTCGCCAAGGTGATGGGCATGAGGATGGAGTCTCGTCCCGCTTCCACTGGCGCGTTCGCAAAACATCTGCAGGAATTTGAATCGGTGCGGGAGTTTTTCACCTCCGCAACGGTTTCTACTCTTATCGATCTCCCCTTTGCCGTCTTCTTCCTTTTTATTATCTGGATGTTTGCAGGCGTAATGGTGGTGGTTCCCATCGTCGCCATGCTGATCCTCATCGCCTACAGCTTTTATATTCAGGAGCCCCTCAAGCAGTCCATCGAAGAGGGCTCACGCCTTGCGTCCCAGAAGAACGCCAACCTGATTGAAAGTATTTCCGGGCTGGAAACCGTCAAGATTTTCGGCGCCGAGAGCATGTTCCAGCATCGCTGGGAACAGGCCGTCTCCCATATTTCCACCTGGGGCGTACAGACCCGCCGCATTACCAACTCCATGTCCTCGCTGGCCAGTTATATCCAGCAGGTGGTGACGGTCGGTCTGGTAATCGTCGGTGTTTACCAGATCTCCGAAGGTTTGGTCACCATGGGGGGGATGATTGCCGCCGTGATGCTCTCCAGTCGCGCCATTGCGCCCATGGTGCAACTCTCCGTGTTGTCGACCCGTTATAACCAGGCCAAGTCAGCACTGGATATTCTGGAAAAAATCATGCAAACCCCGGGTGAGCAGGAGGAGGGCAAGCAATATATCCATCATCCGGTGATTGCCGGTCGAATTGAATTCGAGAATGTCTCCTTCAAATATCCGGGAATGGAAACCAGCACCCTGCACAATATCAATTTGCGCATTCAGCCGGGCGAAAAGGTGGCGATTATCGGCCGGATTGGGGCGGGTAAAACGACCCTCGAGAAGCTGTTGATGGGGTTGTATCGACCGACCGATGGCTCGGTACGTATCGACGGTTTTGAACTCGATCAACTGCCACCAGCGGTGATCCGCCGCAATATTGGTTGTGTCCCGCAAGATGTCATTCTTTTCTTTGGCTCGGTGCGGGACAACATCATGCTGGGTAATCCGCTGGTGGATGATGTGAGAGTCTTACGCGCAGCCAAGCGGGCGGGTGTCACCAACTTTACCAACCGGGATCCCAACGGGCTGGATCGGCAGATAGGCGAGGGTGGCCGTCAGCTCTCCGGTGGCCAGCGTCAGTCGATCCTGCTGGCTCGCGCCCTGCTCAATGATCCCCCCATTCTGGTGATGGATGAGCCGACCTCCAACATGGACAACCAGTCCGAGATGCAGGTCAAACAGGAGCTCGCCAGACTGGGCCCGGAAACCACATTGATCCTCATCACTCACAAAACCTCGATGCTGGATGTGGCTTCGCGAGTGATCGTGATCGAGCAGGGGCAGATCGTTGCTGATGGCCCCAAAGAGGTGGTGTTACAGCAGTTGAAAGAAGGCAAGGTGCGCGTGCAGGAGGTGTCCCATGGTTAAGGGGCTCATGGACTGGTTCAAGCGCAGCAAAAAGACGCCTTCCGGTGAGGTATTGCCGGCACCCGAGCATCTGGAGTTTGTCGATGACGGCGCGGCAGCTGTACTGCTGACCACGCCGACCGGAGCTCGTATCCTGCTATGGTGCTGTTTCCTCTTTTTCATGAGTGCCATCGTCTGGGCGGCTTGGGCCGAACTGGATGAAGTCACCGTGGGTCAGGGCAAGGTTATTCCGTCCCGTCAGCTGCAGGTGATCCAGAACCTGGAAGGGGGGATCGTCAAAGAGATCTTCGTTAAAGAGGGGGATATAGTCGAAAAGGGGCAGCCGCTGCTGCGCATTGATGACACCCGTTTCCGCTCCGACTTTAGAGAACGGGAGCAAGAGGTAGTTACCCTCAAGGGGGATGTGGCTCGTCTGCGCGCCGAGATGGCCAGCGTCGAGGTGAAAAACGACCCAGCGTTAGGGTGGCGTGAACAGGTCGTGGTAGGTGAAGCGCCAATCCAGTTTCCCGATGGTTATGAAACCGTCTTTGCCGAATACGCACACCGTGAGCGCTCTGTACAGCGGGATCGCCTAAATAACCTGAAAAACCAGCTCTATATTCTTGGTCAGCAAATCGAACAGAAAGAGCAGGAGCTGATTGAACTGAATGCCAAGATCCGCACCGTGAATCGCAGTGTGGATCTGGCCAGACAGGAACTGAATATTAGCCGTCCGTTGGCGAAAGAAGGTATAGTGCCTCAAGTGGAGCTAATCAAGCTTGAGCGGCAGGTCAACGAGATGCAGGGGGAGCTGGAGAGCAACCGTCTGCTGATCCCAAAACTCAATTCGGTACTGCGTGAGACCATCTCCAAGCGTAATGATATTGCGCTGAAGTTCAGAGCAGACTCCCAGACTGAACTGAATGAGAAACAGGGTCGGCTTGGCCAGTTATCAGAAGGGCAGGTTGGCTTGCGAGACAGGGTTGACCGGACCAGCGTGATTGCTCCGCTCAAGGGCACCATCAAGAAACTCAAGATCAACACCCTGGGCGGCGTGGTTCAGCCCGGCATGGATTTGATGGAGATTGTGCCGTTGGAGGATACCTTGCTGGTAGAAGCCAAGGTGTCACCGAAAGATATCGCCTTCCTGCGACCGGGGCTGGATGCCATCGTCAAAATTACTGCCTATGACTTTACAATCTATGGAGGATTGCATGGCAAGGTTGAACAGATAAGTGCGGATTCGATCCAGGATGAGGAGGGGAACTCCTTTTATCTGGTTCGGGTTCGAACAGAGAAGAGTTACTTGGGCGATGAGCTTAACGCACTTCCCATCATCCCCGGTATGTTAGCCAGTGCTGATATCATTACTGGTAAAAAAAGTGTCCTAGACTATTTGCTTAAGCCGATTTTACGGGCAAAGCAGTCGGCACTGAGAGAACGATAAGCCAACAATCTAAAAACAAAACATGACTGGAGATAACATGAAAAAAACGATTGTTGCCATGCTGGTCAGTGGCTGCATCCTGATCCCGAGTTTGGGTCAGGCCCAGACTCTGGAAGAGTCGGTGGCACAGACACTTGCTACGCATCCCAAGATAAAGGAAGCGTTTGATCTGTATCAGGCACGACTCTATCAGCATGATGGAGCCAAGGGTGGCTATTATCCTACGATCGATCTGCGTGGCGGCGTAGGCTATGAAAAAACTGACAGCCCTTCAACGCGTCGTGATCCAACTAGTGATGATTCGTTGACTCGTAAAGAGGCTGGACTCAGTCTGCGGCAAATGTTGTTTGATGGCTTTGATGTCAGCAACAATGTCTCCAGAACCGAAGCTGAAGCCAATGCCCAGCGTCTGGCGATGATCTCCGAAGCAGAAAACACCGCGCTGCGGGTGGCTGAGGTCTACCTCAATATGCTGCGTCAGGAGGAGATTTTGGAACTCTCCAAACAGAACCTGGAAACCCACGAACAGATCCGCAGCGACATCAGCAAGCGGACTGATTCAGGGCTTGGTTCTACTGCGGATCAGACCCAGATTGAAGGTCGTGTTGCCCGAGCCTATTCAAATCAGGCTGCGGCTGAAAATAACTATCGCGATGCAGAGAGTGAATTTATTCGTGTCGTGAACGAGGTACCCAAAGATCTGGTGCAGCCGGTTCCCAATACCGAGCTTATCCCGACCAGCCTCGATAGTGCGCTGAAAACTGCGACCGAAGTCCACCCCACCCTGCTCTCTTCCTTGCAGGATATCGAAGCGGCCAAGTATCAGCATGAAGGTGCCAAATCCGGTTTCTACCCCAATGTAACATTCGAGGTCGATCAGAACTGGAATGAGGATATCGATGCTGTTCCTGGCCGTAATGATGACCTGACCGCAATGGTGCGGATGCGTTACAACCTGTTCCGTGGTGGTTCTGATGTGGCAGAGAGCAATGCAACATCGGCGCTCTACTCTCAGGCGAAAGACATTCATTTGAATGCGTTTCGCCAGGTTGAGGAAGGCACTCGTCTGGCCTGGAACGCGAAAGAGTCGCTGGCCAAGCAAAAGACCTTCCTGAAAGAGCATGTTGACGCCAGCTATGACACCGTACAGGCGTACAAGAAGCAGTTTGGGTTGGGTCAACGGACATTGCTGGACGTATTGAACACCGAGAACGAACTGTTTGAGGCGCGTCGTAGCTATATCACTGCCGAGTATGATGCACTGCTGGCGGACTATCGCATTCTCAACGCGACAGGCAGCCTGCTCAATGCATTTAGCGTCAAACAACCCGCTGAATGGCAGGCCAGGCAATAACCGTTTGTTCATGATCCCGCAGGGATCATGAACGCCAACATGGTGACTGCTGCTGGCAGTCACCATGTTTGGCTAACGCAGGTTGTTGTACGGGCTTTGAGGAGTGCAGCAGTAATAATGCAGCAGGAATATGACGTGACACTCCAGCGCGGAACCGGTAGCAGATGGTGTTATCTTCTCAATGAATGGAGATACCGATCGCTACGCGCTTTGCGCCACTCCTTATGGATCCTGCTGTTACCCTTCTCACTTCTGCTCTGTGCCAGCCAGCCTCTGCCACAGGAAGATCTCAACTTGATCAAGCGGGCGGAGCAGACCTATGGCGCCAGAGCCGGCAAGCGTGTAACCAGTTGGCGTATGTTGGTCATGGAGACGAAGGGCAGGGCCCTGAGCGAAGAAAAAAAGCTTGAGCGGGTTAATAATTTTTTCAATCGGATGCGTTTTATTGACGATATCAAGTTGTGGCGCAAAAAGGATTATTGGGCAACCCCGCTGGAATTTTTGGGAGCCGCCGGGGGAGACTGTGAAGATTTCAGTATCGCTAAATACTCTACGCTGCTCGAGCTTGGGATCCCGGATGATAAAATGCGGATGGTGTACGTAAAGGCTCTTGATTACAACCAGTTTCACATGGTGGTGGCATATTATGAGACACCCTCTTCCGTTCCGGTTATTTTGGATAATTTGATAGGCTCGATTCGCCCTGCCACACAGCGGCGTGATCTGGTGCCTATTTACAGTTTTAACGGTAGTCACTTGTGGTTGATGAAGGCACGAGGCCAAGGGGAACTGGCTGGTCAATCATCCCGCTTGGGATTATGGAATGATTTACGCAATCGCATGACCTCGGGGCGATTGGCTCGGCCAGTGGTGAATTTGGATGATTAACCTATGACGCTCTATAGACAGTTATTAGCCACCATGCTGCTGCTGTTTGGATTGTTATTTGCGGCCACATACTGGGTGCAATTCAATTCAACCCGCACTTATCTTGCGCAGCAACAGGAAACAACGGTCATCAATACGGCAACCTCGCTGGGGCTTGCGCTCACCCCCTATCTGGAAAACGGTGACAAGGTCGGTGCCGAGTCGGTGATCCAGGCTATTTTTGATGGCGGCTATTATCGACTGGTTCGCCTTGACCTGCTTGCATCAAAGGATGTCATCGAGCAGGAAAATACCAACAATATTCAGGGGGTGCCGCAGTGGTTTGTGAATTTGGGTCTGTTTCCTGAGGTATCCAACGAGTCAATTCTGACGTCTGGCTGGTTGCAGCTTGGAAAATTAAAAGTAGTGGGTCACCCTGGCCAGGCTTATTACGAGTTGTGGCGGGGGATGAGCGAGCTGGCGAGCTGGTTTCTGGTCGGCTTTTTGATCACCACAATTTTGTTGATGAGAGCACTCAACTACTTGCTCAAGCCACTCAAACAGATCTGTGATCAAGCCGTCGAGATCGAGCTGCACCATTTCGGTCATACGATCCCGGAGCCTAAAACCCATGAATTGAAGCAGGTCGTTCAGGCGATCAACACCCTCTCAAGCAAGTTGGCGTTGCAGTTCAAAGAGCAAGCCGATGAGGCCGAGAAATTGCGTGAGCGGGTTTATGTCGATGCCGTGTCGGGGCTTGGCAACCGAGCCTATTTTGTGGGTCAGGTAAATGCATGGATAGCGGAGGCTGGCCAAGGTGGCGTCATGCTGGTTGCGGTCGACATGCTGGATGATATCTATCGCGATGAAGGCTTTGCTGCCCGTGACAACATGGTCAAATCGATAGCTCAGGCTTTGAAAGAGCAATTAAAAGGGTGGGATGGCGCCGCCTTGGCACGGATCTCCGCGACGGAATATGCGCTGCTCTGTCCAACTGACGATCTGACTCAGTTAAAAGAGTTGGCTGAAGTGATTAATAGCCGCATTGCCGATCTGGTGGTGAATCCAATGGGCGAAGGGGATGCGCTCTCCGTCATTGGTATTGCCGGTCGTGATGGCAATGATGATCTCTCTGCCTTGTTGACCAAAGCCGATAATGCGCTTGGCAAGGCGCGCAATGAACGCCGCGGTGCTGTGGTGATGGAAGGGGGGACCGAGCAAGGTTTGATGGGGCGTTTGGCCTGGCGAGATCTGGTACAAGATGCCATTTCACGTCAACTTTGGCGCTTCAAAGCACAACCAGCTTGCCGGTTTGATAATGGAGCAAGGTTGCATGCCGAGCTGTTTGCTTCTATCTCTCGGGATGGCACAGATTATTTTGCCGGTCAGTTCTTGCCCGCGATTGAACAGTTCAAATTGGGTGGCGAGTTTGACCAGGCGGTGCTTGATGCTTGCGTTCCATTACTGCAAAAACAGTCTGATCTGGTTCTGGCGATCAACATCACTGCTGGCTCGCTCTGCTCGGATGAGTTTTTAACCTGGTTGACGCGCTATCTGATCGAGCATGTTGAGCTGAAAGAGCGGTTGTTATTTGAAATACCTGAAGCTGCCATCATGAAACATAAAGACAACGTGGCTGCGTTGGTGGGCACCTTGCAAGCTCATGGCTTCCAGTGGGGGGTTGACCACTATGGTCGTCACTTCCAGTCTCTGGGCTATCTGGAGGAGTTGTCGCCGGCTTATGTCAAGGTTGATCACGGTTATACCAGTCAGGTCATGGAGCCGGGGGCTGACACCTCATTCCTGGCTGCAGTGTGTCGCGCCGCACATAATGCCGGTGTGACCACCATTGCAACCCGCGTCGAAGATCAACATCAAGTGGAACTGCTTTCCAAGTTGCATATCGATGGTTACCAGGGATTTGTTCATCCCGCCTTCCCATTGTCTTGAATTAAATGCTGGAAATGGCCCCGATAGGGGCCTTTTTTATACCAGTCACTTCTCTTTTCGCCATTTTTATATAACCAACTCAAGGTCGGTCTTGAATGGGGCTGTGTCTAGGGTTCTGATTTGTATTAAGAAATTCCAACTCTTCGATTTTTTTCCGTCCATTTGTTGAATTCCTCTCGAACGTACGCTTTTTTGCAACGGAACAGCGCGCTATCTCCTTCTACGGTGTAGACATCAAGATCTGTCACCTTGGAGCAATGGATATGCGTACCCAAATCATCGACAAGTCCGTGGTTGTCTCAGCTATAGAAGGCAATGTGGAGATTGTGCTGGCTGATGGAAGCAGCCGCCCTCTGCAAAAAGGGGAAATTCTCCAACCCGGAGCAAAATTGACCATAGCGGATGACGCCAAGCTGGCTCTTTCCCCTTATGACGATACTCCTGCATCGGATGTTCCGGCAGGTTCCGAGTCCGCTGAACCTGCTCAACCGCAAGTGGCGGCCAGCCAGGAAGGCGCACCTTCAGATATTGCCGCATTGCAAGAATCGATTCTGCAGGGTGTTGACCCGACTCAAAACTTTGAGGCTTCTGCTGCTGGTGGGGCTCCAGCGGCCGGTGGTGGTGGCGGCATTGGTGGGGTTGCGGGGGCCAGTGGTAATGGTGGTTTCGTAACAATTGATCGAACAGGCGATGCCACGATAGCAGCTGCAGGGTTTGATACCACCTACGATACGGCCGCTGTCATCAATGAAAATCAGGCCGAAGATTTGATTCTTGAAAATCAGCTTGATGATTTGGGCGAAACCGCCGAGACCCTGGAAGACACTCAGGTCAGTGGGAATTTACTCGACAATAGTACCAATCCAGATGGGCCTGCTGATGCCTCTATCGTTTCATATGACTGGGGTATCAATATCGGAGTCCCTGCTGGTGTTGTTGCCACCATTACCGGCGTGGGCACACTGATCATCAATCCGGATGGGAGCTATACCTTTACTCCGGCTCCTAACTATGATGGCGCAGTTCCCCCGGTGAGCTATCAGGTAACTGATGGCCAGGACACAGTGACTTCAACACTCGTTATCTCCATTACTCCGGTAGATGAGGAGGTAAGTCTTGATGGGCTTACTCAGGAAGGGGGAGAGGTGTTGGTCAGTGATGCCAACTTGGCCGACGGTTCGGCACCTAACGATGCCGCGTTAACTCAAAGTGGGGTGTTTACCTTCAATGCCCAGGATGGTGTCCAAAGTCTTGCTCTGGGTAACGTTACGCTCATCACCAATGGTCAATCTGCTACCTCTTTTCCCCTGTCAATTATTAGCCCGTTAGGAAATGTCCTGACAATTACCGCGGTGACCTACAACCCTGTGACTGGTGCAGGACAAGTCAGCTACAGCTATACCCTTGGCGACAATGAAAACCACACAAGACCTGCCAATGACACCTCCTTGAGCGAGAGCTTTAGTGTCGTTTTGACTGATAGCGATGGCGACACGGCTAGCGATACCCTTGATATCACTATTTTGGATGACATTCCCACTCTGGCTGGTGATATCGGGTCAACTCTGGGTGGTCAAGTGCAGGAAGATGCGCTGACCAGCGGCAACAGCGAAGGGTCTGACCAGAGTGTGAGCGCAACAGGGCTGGCTGGCACCCTTAATACGCTGGTCAACTTTGGTGCCGATGGGGCAGGTAGCTTTGGTCTGGGCAGTGATGTCAGTAGTCTGGTGGGGCAGGAGCTGACCAGTGGCGGTGTGGCGCTGAGCTACAGCGTGGTGGGTAATGTGTTGACCGCCAGTGCAGACGGTGTGCCGGTCTTTACCCTGACCGTAGGGGCAAATGGCAGCTACAGCTTTACCCTGATTGGTCCGCTGGACCATCCGACAGCGGATGGTGATGACGGCGAACAACTGGCTGGCGTGGGCATCGACTTCTCTGGCGTGCTGACCGCTACCGACGGTGATGGTGACCCGCTGACAGGTGGCTTCCCGGCGGGGAGCTTTGCCATCAAGGTGGAAGATGATGTGCCGGTGCTGGCGGGGGGAGAGGATGAGCGGCCCCAGGTTGGTGGTCAAGTGCAGGAAGATGCGCTGACCAGCGGCAACAACGAAGGGACGGGTCAGAGTACGAGCGCCAGCGGCGCAGCTGGGACCCTCAATAACCTGGTCAACTTCGGTGCTGATGGGGCAGGCAGCTTTGGTCTTGGCAGTGATGTCAGCAGTCTGACCGCGCAGGGACTGACCAGCGGCGGTGTGGCGCTGAGCTACAGCGTGGTGGGTAATGTGTTGACTGCCAGTGCAGGTAGTGTGCCGGTCTTTACCCTGACCGTAGGGGGGGACGGCAGCTACAGCTTTACCCTGAGTGGCCCGCTGGACCATCCGGTTGCAGATGGTGATGACAGCGAACAACTGGCTGGCGTGGGCATTGACTTCTCTGGCGTGCTGACCGCCACCGACGGTGACGGTGACCCGCTGACAGGTGGCTTCCCGGCGGGGAGCTTTGCCATCAAGGTGGAAGATGATGTGCCGACCCTGACGATCAGCGATCCGGATGGTGCCTCATTGGATGGCACAACCGCTGTGGTTGAAACGGCTGCCAACATCAGTGGCGGCTGGGAT